>DATGJN010000014.1 GCA_035295165.1 bacterium | reverse complement strand
GGGGCCGAGATTGCCGATCGCGTCGGCTGCAACCTGAAGACCGTGCACCGGTGGCTCCATCGCTTCAACACCTCCGGCTTCGAGACATTCGAACGGGCCACCAACCCGTGGGGCCGGGAGCCGATTCTCCTCGGCCCGCAGGTCCGGGAGCTCGTCAAGGTGGCGCTCAGCCGCCCCGCCGATCTGGGGCTGCCCTTCACGGAGTGGTCCACGGCCAAGCTCACCGCGTACTGCAAGCAGCGGGGCCTCTTGCCCGGCCGGTGGTGTCGCACGAGTCATCGGTCAGGCAGTATCTCGACGATCTGCGGGGCGTGCTCGAGACGGACATCGAAGAGGCTCGCCGGCTTCTCTCTCTGGGCCTCGATCGCATCGTGTTGCGAAGGAACGAGGACGGGCACCTGTGGGCCGAGGTGCGTGGGAACTTGGCCGGGATCCTGCAGCTAGACGACGAGGTGCTTGCTGGATTTGGTGCCGGGAGGGGGATTCTGCCGTTATCACTACGGCCCCGAACGGCGCGCTTGGTCGCATAGTCACTTAAGTCTGATCTGGTTGCTGATCTTTGCGGAAATGGGGTGAGTGCGTTCCACATGCCGGCGATGGTGGCGGCGGGATGGGTAGACTTCGGCGTCAGCGAAGTAGCTCGGAGCCCACCAGGACAACCTAGGACCTCTCCACGCCGCCACCACTCTCTTGGTCATTCATGCGCGCACCAGTCAGTACGTCGTTCGAACCAGACTGCGCACGGACGCAGCATGGCCTGGCGCTTTGGCGCCCTGAAGCGTCGCCTGCAGCTGGGTGTCCACGCCCCGCTCCATGTCGGCCTCCGTGAGCGTCACCGGAACGTCGGGTGAGATGCCCACGCCCTCGACCTGCGCGCCGCGAGGGGTAGTAATCCGCTCGACTGTCACGAACATCCCACCTTCCGGGAGAGGGACCTCAATCGCCCCACCCAAGGCGCCCGCTGTCTTCTCGCCAACGATCGTCGCACGATGGTCGTCCTTCAGCGCGCCGGCCACGACCTCCGCGCCGGAGGCGCTGCCTGAATCGACCAGAACGGCAAGGGGGACCTGGGCGAACGGGCCCATGCCCCGCGTCGTGAGTACGCCGGACCCGTCCTGCCGATCGGTCACGTTCGCGAGCGCGGTCCCGGGCGGGAGGAACAAGCTGCCGACGCGCGCCGCCTCGGTGATCAGACCGCCGGGATTGCCGCGTAGGTCCAAGATGATGGCGCGCAGCGGCGCCTGCGTGGCGAGTTCCCTCAGGGCGGCGTTCAGATCGTGCCCGGCCCCCTGGCTGAACTCGAAGAGGCGGACGTAGGCGATGCCGGGCTGGATGAACCGGGCTTCCACAGGACCTGATTGGATCGCGGCCCGGATGATCGATATCTGCAGGGTCTGCTGACCCCGCAGCACGGTGAGGGCCACGGTGGTGCCGGCCGGACCGCGGACCGCCTGGCTCGCCTCGCCGGGGGTCGCATTCCGCAGGGACGTGGCGCCCGCCTGCACGATCCGGTCGAAGCGTTGGAGCCCCGCGGCCTCGGCAGGGGATCCCGGCAGCACGTCTTCAACAAACACCCAGCGTACGCCGGCGGCGTCGGCCCGTCCGATGATCCGGATGCCGATGCCGGTGAACGCCGACGCCCCCGTCAGCGCCTGCTGGGACGCCGCGAACTTGCTCGGAGTAAGGAAATAGGTGTGGCTGTCGTGCAGAGAGCCAAGCATCCCCTGGGTCGCTGCATACGCCAGCTGCGTCTCGGCTTGCGGGTCCCCCTGAGCGGCGCGCGAAAACTCTGTCAGAAACGCGGCGTCCGCTTCCTGCGCAGTATCCGCGCTCGGGATGTCCGGCAGGATCGCGGCGCTCTCATGGGTGGCCATCCGCACGGTCGCGAGCGCTGCGTTCAGCAGGTCGACCGGATGCACCGGCTCGACATAGTGCCGATCGAGCACCCGGAGCGCCGACACGACGAGTGACCCGTCGGCCGCCCTGGCGGGGCCGACCTGGGCCATCAGCACCATCGCAAGGGCCAAGGCCGCCACGGCGGCGCGCGACCAGGCGGACCGCGAGTGCCCCAACTTCCCTACCCTGTTCATGCTGAGACCCCCTTCTCACCCGGCGCATGCGCCGGAGGGATGCCCGCTACGGCGCGCGCTGCGCAGTAAACTGAATCTCGAGTTCTGCCTGGTTCTGCGCCTGGAGCACGCCCAGCAGGGACGGCGGATCGAATCCGAAATCCGTCATCAGGACGCTGGTGGTGGCATCGCCGGTCAGCGTCTGTCCGTTGAGCGTGACCGTGCCGCTGAAGGTGACCGGCTTGGTGACGCCGTGGACCTCGAGGCTGCCGGCGATCCGGATGGGGATCGCACGACCGTCCACATACGCACCCGGAAGGCCGTCGATCGAAGTCGGCGTGAACACCGCGGTCGGATACCGCGCGGACTCGAGCCAGCGGTTCTGGATTTCCCGGTCGCGGTGACGGCTGTCTGAAGCGAGTTGGCTGATGTCCACGGTGATCGGTCCGATCCGGCTCTGCGACGGATGGGCTCGATCGACCAGGATCTGGCCCTGAATCCCGTGCGTGGTCCCGACTGCGACTTTGAATTGGTTGTTGCGGTTGAAAAAGGTCTCGCCGACATGGTACAGCGCCTGCGATGCCGCCGAGTCAATCACGAACCGTTCTACGCCCACCCCGGCGGGCGCTGGGACAGGCGCGGCCGCGAGCGCGCCGCCAAGCGGCGTCCAGGTGGTGAAGAGAACCGCCAACGCCACGAGGCCCGCGCGGTGCCGAAATGCACCGCCGTTCCGCCGCAGACATATCAACCCTGTCCATGTGCGCATACTGTGTGCCCCTTTTCACGTGCCGGAGTGTGCCGGACGCTTGCGCGATCGCGGCTCGAGTATCATGGATCAATAGTGTCGTTTCCGACCGTTTGAACGTACCTCATCGGGATGACATCCGGATGACAAGGTCGCATGCAATATCGAGCCGATATATGAGAAACCCTTCGCTGGCTGTGGTGAATTATGGCCTAGCGGGACGCCGAACCCCGCAGCCCAGTATCCCGGCATTGCCCGAGCTCGACCAAGCCCAAATCTGCCCGTGCGGATCGACTTCCGAAAGTACCGCGCGGTCCGCGGGAACTGGACCGGGATGATCCGGTGTGTCCTTCCAGTGTTCCACCCGCGTAAATCCGGCTAAGACCCGATGTCTCGTGCGCTCGCCCGACGGTATCCTCAAGAAGGCGCGGGGTATCTGGCGCCGCCGCCAGGGGTCTTTGGAATGGCGCGACCGTCGTTGGTAGCGAGTAAATCATTTGACCATTCGCCCACAGGCGTGCTGGTTCGGCCTCCCGAACGCACGGGCAGCGGACCGGCGGCTCCACCCAGTACTCGCGGGACGGACGCCGAGGGCCGTCTCGTGCATCTATGGCCGGGCGCCCAGCCTTTGCTCTGTGCGCTGCTTCTCATTACGGGGCGTGTCGTCGAGCGCGCCGCCCCAGGGCCGGCGGTCGTCCTGTACGCGCTGTCGTATCTCGCGGGGGGCACCGGGAGCGCACTCACCGCCTGGAGGGCGTTGCGGGAACGCCGCATCGACGTCAACCTACTGATGTTGCTCGCCGCGCTGGGGGCCGCGTACCTCGGGGCCTGGACGGAAGGTGCGATCCTGCTCTTCCTGTTCTCGACGAGCAACGCGTTGGAGTTCTACGTCATGCGCCGTACGCGGAGGGCGATCCGTTCGCTCATGGCGTTGCGGCCGGTGGAGGCGCTCGTCCGCCGGGCCGACGGCGAAGTACTCGTGCCCGCGGACACCCTCCGCATCGGCGACATCGTCGTCGTGCGACCGGCGGAACGCCTCGCCGCCGATGGCACCGTCGTTCGCGGAGCCTCGAGCGTGGACCAGTCGCCGATCACTGGCGAGTCGATCCCGGTGGACGTCGGCGCCGGGTCTCGCGTGTTCGCGGGAACGATCAACCAGCGGGGGAGCCTGGAGGTCCGCGTGACGCGAGGCCCCGAAGATACGACGCTCGCCCGCATCATCGCGCTGGTCGAGCAGGCCCAGGCGGCGCAGCCGCCCGCGCAACGACTCATTGACCGATTCGGCCAAATCTACGCGCTCGGCGTGATCGGGTCCGCCGCGGTGACCTACCTCGTACTAGCTGGACACGCCGTCCCTGCGTCAGCTGCGTTCTATCGAGCGATCACGTTGCTCGTGGTCGCGTCTCCGTGCGCCGTGGTCATCTCGACGCCGGCAACCGTGCTGTCGGCCATCGCCAACGCCGCCCGCCACGGTATCTTGTTCAAGGGCGGCGCGTACCTGGAGCGTCTCGCCGCCGTCGAAACCGTGGTGTTCGACAAGACCGGCACGCTCACCACAGGACGTCCGATCGTCACCGACGTCGTGCCGTTGGCAGGCGACGAAGCGTCGCTCCTGGCGGCTGCCGCGGCGCTGGAGCAGCGTTCGGAGCACGCGTTGGCCGACGCGGTGGTCGCGGCCTGCCGCGATCGGGGCGTCGCGCCGGCCGTCCCGGACGCGTTCGAAGCCGTCACCGGCCGTGGGGTGCGCGGCACCGTCGCGGGACGGCTCGTGCGTGTGGGTAGCGAAGGGTTCTTGACCGACGAAGGAGTGCCGATACCGGGCTGCGCCCAAGTGCTGCTCGCGACACTCCGGCGCGAGGGCAAGACGCCGATTTTCGTGGGCGACACGCAACTCCGCGGCATCATCGCGCTTGCCGACACCGTGCGACCGAAGGCCGCCGCCGCGGCGGCGGCACTTAGGGCGCTCGGGATCAAGCGTCTCGTGGTCCTGTCCGGGGACCACACAGAGGCGGTCGCCGCCCTCGCCAAGCAACTCGGCCTCGACGACGCCCGCGGCAATCTGCTGCCAGAGCACAAGGCCCGAGCCATCGAGGCACTTGAGCAGGCGGGTCCCGTCGCTATGGTCGGCGACGGCGTGAACGACGCGCCGGCCCTGGCCGCCGCGTCCGTCGGGATCGCGATGGGCGCGGCCGGCACCGACGCGGCGATGGAGACCGCCGACATCGTGCTGATGGGCGACGATCTCGCCCGGCTTGCCTATGCTATCGCGCTCAGCCGCCGGGCGCGCCGCGTGATCGCCCAAAACCTCGTGTTCGCGTTCAGCGTGGTCGCCGTCCTCGTGACCGTCGTGCTCGCCACGGGACTTCGGCTCGCGTTTGGGGTCGTCGGCCACGAAGGCAGCACGGTCGTGGTCGTTCTGAACGGACTTCGCCTCCTCGGGTACCGCCCCGGCGCACCCATCCACCCCCGTCCCGATGCGCTGACGCCGGGCAGGAGTGGCGGCACCGCCGGCGATGTCGCGCGACAGCACCCCCCAGATCGGGTTCACGTTTGATCCACACCATCGCCCAGCGGGCATCGTAGGGGTATCTGCGCCCTATGAACCCCTACTGTGGGCAAGCAAGACCGCACGCATGCTACCATACGTTACCGGGGATGGGTTCCAGTCGGCGGCATCGGACGCGACCGCGCCACCATCGCCTCTACCTCCCGCTCGAGCCTCCGACTGCGCCTCACGAGCCCGAACAGGGAGAGAAACAGCCCAACCCACACGACCGCAAACACCGCGAACAGGTACATCATGGCGTCCGGTGCGCTCGTTGGCGAGTGCTTGCACGCTCGCCTTCAGGATGTCCAGCCGGACCCTCAGCTACTGTCATGACCATCCTCCGTTGACGTGTGCGAGTCCGGCCAGGGCGATTATGCTGATACAGGATGGCAGCGTAGCGCCACGGTCAGGCCGAACGCAAGCGCGAGCACAAGCACGCCGGAAGCGATCTCGGGCCAGAGGTCCGCAGACACGGGCAACCCGTCGAGGCGCACGGACACCGCTCCCCCGGGACCCACGGGGCCGCCGGACCACCGCGCGTACCGCTGACCACGTTCCGTCACAACGCCATCAGCGTACAGTGCCGCCCCGGAGACCCGGATGCTCGGGTCCGCCAGCAACTCAATGTCGGTTGCCCCGTATGGGAACTCCCACCGCAGGGTTGCCGTTCGGGTGCGCGGCTCAACCCCGAACGCATACGCGACCTCCGTTGACCCCGGCAGTACTGGGATCGCATCTGTAATCGCGTTGCTCGTGACATGTGGGTCGCGCCACCCGCCGATGAACTCGACGGGCTCGGCCGACCGCGGGACCGGGGATATCTGCGGCAGCCGGAACACCAGCGGATCCTCGTCCGTGACGGCAACGGTTTGATCGGTCGCGTTGTTCAGACGCTGAATCACGCTCACTCTGAGCGCGCCGCGCACGAGCTCGAAGACCGCGAACGCTACCGTCCCGCGCACGACCGCCCTCTTGGTGGTGACCGCGAATACGGAGAGCGGCACGTCGCGCAGGGGGGCCGCGGTGGTCAGGGCAACCCGGGCTGTGTATGGTACCCCACCGTATTCCACGTGAACCAAAAACACGCGAGGTCCACCGACCGGCAGTCCGGGGAACGCGAAACGGCCCTGAGGGTTGGTCGTCGTCACCCTCGTCGAAGTGGAGGCGGGTTCGACGATCTCGAGGCGCACGGACTGCCCGGTCACCGGATGCGCGGGGGCTGTCTGATCCATCACACTGCCCCGGATCTCACCGGGGACACCAGCTCCGATGGCCGGTTCACACGCGGCCAAACTAGCGCCGAGCGCACACAAGAGAAGCGCGCGGCGCGCTGCCCTAGCGCGGTCAAATTCAGCCGGTCGGAACACCGGAAGCATGACGGGCCACACGACCCCTTGCACGGCCGGGGAGCCCTATTAGAAGGCGAACCAGGTGAACAAGAAAAGCGAATTGTTGTCGCTTGCGTTGCGCCCGAACCCATCATAGTTTGTCGTCCCGCCGTTAAACTGCAGGTAGTACGTATATTGCAGTCCGATCCGCACATTCAGCCAAGGGTAGCCCCAGTGCGTCGTGTCGCTGCCAAAGGGTGTCCAGTCGATTTGCGCGATGATGGCCTGCGAATTCGGACTGCCACTTGCGCTCCCGGTGAGCGGCGCGGGAGCATATAGTGTTGGGTCTGTACTCCCGGAAGTGCTCGTGTAAGCCAAGGTGAGTCCATACGTGTTGTGCCAGTAGTAGGAGGCGGCGATGCGGAACTGATTCAGGTAGTTAGTGGGGTTGCTTGTCAGGCCCGCGGCGTTGGACGCCGTCAGCGTTTGCGTCTCAAACAGGAGATTGCTGGTAACGGCGAGGGTGTTCGGCCCGAACGCATGCTGGTAAGTGGCGTCGAGCCCCCAATCGACGTCCTGATTTTGCGCCGTCGTGTCGGCAATGCCCGGGATTTGCTGCAGCGGGATACTCATCAGCACCCCGCCAAACTCGAGAAAGTTGTTATCCCACGCATGCTGATCGGCGAGTCGGAAATACGGTGCACTCCCGGCGATCGTTCCGAGACTCGACGAGGCGATGTTCATGGTGTTCAGCATCCCCGCGCTCCACGATTGGTAGAGCCCGGCTTCGGCATAAATACTGTTATCGTACAAGGCATACAGATTCATGCCGTAGACAGTGGTGCCGAGGACGCTGATCGCTGGGTTTGCGCTCGGCACAGGCCCGATGAACGGCGTTATATAGGGGAACGCAAAGCCGTTATAGAGAGTGTTAAAGGGATCTCCCCCCGACGGCGTATTGTTGAAGTCGAACCCCAGCAGGAGCGAGTGAGTCCCGAGACTGAGAGGTTTCGTGATCTCGAGATCCGACGTTGCCTCGGACCCAATCAGCGGTCCCCCTGGCGCGGCGGTGAACCCCACCTGCTCAAATCCGCCGATACCAAAGGCACCCTCGAAAGAATGCCCTCCCGCAATAAAAAGCGAGGTACCACTCCCTAGAATATTGAAAAAGTCATTCGTGCCGTACCCGGTGGGCGCTGTCGGCTGCGCCGTCGCATCATGTTGGTAACTTGGTGAGACGACGAGATTGACGGGGATATGCGACCATACGCCGGTGCCCCCACTCAGGGTGTAGCCGTTCGCTCTGAAAGAGATGCCGAACGGCGTTAGTTGGGGCCCGAATCCGCCGACGTGACAGGCACTGCACGGCAATCCTGTTTGGCCGGAGAAACTCGGCAGCGCGTAGACTGGTGAGACCCGCAAGACCGTCGCGGCGAATGCCAGCGTTCCCAGAAGAATGGTGCACAATCGCGGGATGCTGATGTGCGGCACGTCGGGCGCTCGACGACGACGTCCAAAACCGGAGCTGCCAACCACGGCCTCACCCCCCGGTGCGCATCACCGTGCCCTTAGCTCTCGCCGTAGCAGCCGCCACCTTGCCTTCGTGGGGCTCTCCTCGACAACCGTTGCCTCCCACGTACCGCGGGAAGATCCTGGCGCGAGATTTCGGGTTCCACTTCGCCCGGCGTGTACGCCGAGCGAAGCCCATTCCTGTTCGCTCCTATTTGTTTCCAACCATAAAGCTGCGAATAATGCCTTGTCTATCGGGCGCAGACCCTACTTTCGACGAGAAGCAGCGCAACCATGAATTGGACGCCCGATTAGCGCCGGACGTCAGGCAGCATCACTTAGGATACTTAGCGCCGTTGTCCTGCGCCGTCCCCGGTACTGCCCGTTCCCCCTTGACCACGTCGTCGCTCACTGCCGGCGCGCTGTTGCCCCAGGAGCTCCGGATGTAGGTTAACACCTGCGCGATCTGTGCATCGTTCATGCTCCCTGCCAAGCCGGCCATAGCGCTACTATATGCCTGTCCGTTGACGACGATGCGGCCCTGCAAACCGTAAAGCACCACGCGCGCAAGGTAGTGGGGATCACCATTGACGACGGGACTGTCGGCGAGCGGCGGAAAAGCACCCGCCATTCCCTTGCCGCTTACCTGGTGGCACATGGCACAACGCTGGCCGTATAGGTCCGCGCCCGGGACCGAGGCCGCCTGTGCGGGCGCAACGGCCAACATGGCATGCGCCGCGAGCACGTTCCGCATCGCGCCGCCGTATCCCAGACCAACCAGTATCGCCGTCAACGCCGTCGCGCAAGCGATCGTTGTCCAACACCGGTTCGCTAAATCGTTCTGGCGTCTATCCCGTCCCACTGTTGTTTCCTCCTAGTGGACCCTGCCGATCGATCCGACGACCCGGCATGATTCATTTGAAGGCTTGCCCATCAAACTCCTGCCATCAAACCAGCGTGGGCTAGGGCCACCTGCTTCGTTTATGGATCCGGGCCGGATCGAAAAAGCCGTTCGCCGCGAAGAGTTGGACGTGGGACGCCCGGCTGCAGCTACCCGAGTGGCTGAGCGACACGAGTCCGCGCCAAGCAGCGGCATGCCCGTGATCGGATCCCGGCCACAAGATCGGGCGCCGGCCCGATTGTTTCAAATTAATCCCATCCTTATCGTGGTTGGCAATGACCGCCGGAGGCTGCCGATGCTCGTCCGGGAGTGCATGATCACAAACCCTCTCATGATCGATGCGGGGGCCACCGTAGGGGCGGCAGCCCGTTCGATGCGAACCGCGCGGACGGGGCGGTTGTGCGTCGTGGCGGGGGACCGGCTCGTTGGGGTTGCCACGTGGACCGACCTGGCGCGCGTGCCTCCGTCTCGCGTCGGCGATCCGAACGACGTCGCCCTAGCAGACGTCATGACGACGCACCCGGTGGTGATTCGCCCCGGAGCGTTGATGGAGGAAGCGGCGCGCACCTTGTACTGGCACGGCCTTCAGGCGTTGCCGGTGGTGGAAGACCAGAGGCTCATCGGACTCATCACAAGCCGCGATGTTATCGGAGTCTTTATCCGCCGCGTCGGGGCGGATATCCGCGGCATCTCCATGGCCGTCAACCTGTCGAACGACCGGTCGGACCTGTGCAGGCTATCGGAATCGCTGGAGGTGCTGCGCTCTGCCCTCTCTCCGTTTGCGCTGAACGTACGGGTGGATCAGTACGAGGCGCGGGCTCGAATACGCGTCGCTTCTCCCTCACTCCGCGTCGCGGAACAACTTGCCGCGGCGGGCTATACGATCTCTGAGTTGTCCCTCGATACCTCGATGGAGGAACCAAGATCCCTTCCGCGCCGCGAGCACGACGAGGGGTCCACGCCGGGGCCTGACTCTACGCCCCACGACCCGCGAGAGTAACCCGAACCGCGAGAAAGCCCGCGCCCCTGACATGCAACGCGGCCTCCCCTATGCTTTCCAAGGTTGCGCGTCAGCGCCACTGCCATGGTCGAGATAGGATCCTTCGAACTCGCGGGCGATCCGTGAGCGTCAGCGTGAATCAGCCGACCAGACTAGGGTTG
Organism: bacterium; assembly: GCA_035295165.1. Classification (NCBI taxonomy): domain Bacteria; species bacterium. Next base: position 6,520 of record DATGJN010000014.1, on the reverse strand, counting down.
GCGGGGAGCACGCGATAGGGCAGTCTTCGATCGGCAACGAGCGGATTGAACCCTAATACTCGTCGCCCGGGTCGCCGCATCGCGGGTGCTTGGCGCGCCACGGCAACATCAGGTCCCCGCCTGATATGCGGAAGGACTGCCAGGAAGTAGCCTAATTATAATGTTTCGAACGAGGAGGTGGCACCCATGAACGTGATGATACGACATCTCCTACGCGCCCTCGCTGTAGCGGGCGTGACGGTGGGGATGTTGAGCATGCTCCCCGGGGCCCGTCCGCCGGCGTCTGGCGCGTCGCAACCGGTGCAACTCGCCCTGAAGATCGTGACGGTCAAGGTCCCCGGACAGAAGGACCCGTGGCCCGAGTATGTACCGGCGCGCTTTACCCTGCCGCAGCACGCACTTGTGCAGGTGACGGTTCGCGACTTCGACGATGGTGCCGCCGACATCCCGCCCGGCTACGAGGTGGTCCGGGGAACGGTCGATGGAACGATGCGGTTCTTCAACGGGGCGAATGCTACCGTGACCCCAGGCGCTGGGACTCTCGTGAAGCAACTCCCGATGAAGAAAGTCGCGCACACGTTGACGGTCGTGGGCGAGGGCTTTTACTTGAACGTGCCGATGCCGCCGCTTTCGACGGTCGTCTTTACGATCAAGACGCCGGGACCGGGGACGTATCCCTGGCAGTGCATGGCGGCGTGCGGGACCGGTGAGGGCGGTTGGGGCGGCCCGATGGCGAAGAACGGCTGGATGCAAGGCGCGATGGTGGTGCGGTAACTGATCAACGGCGGGGGGGAGGCGGTCGCGAGCACGCCGGCCTGATGGTGGGTCAGGGGCGTCCGGGCCGCCTCGCCCCGCCGGGAGTATACGCGCAAGCCTGCGGGTGAGGACATCGTCATGGGAAAGAATCGAAAGAGGACGCAGGAGCACACTAGCATGATCCCCGACGGAATCGGGGCGCGTCTCTTCGCCCGCCCCTGGGTCCGGGGGGTCCTCGCGGTCCTGGTCCTCGTGCTCGTGGTGGCGGGCGCCGCGGTCATGCAGTTACTCGACAGTGCGCCGCCTCAGTTTGTGGGGGCAGCCCCGATGGTTCCACCGATGCCAGCGTACAACTTCCGGCTGCTCGACCAAGCCGGCCATCACGTGACGCTGGCGAGTTTTCGCGGCAAGGCGGTTGCACTGACGTTTCTCTACACGCATTGCCCGGATGTCTGCCCTGTGATTGCCGAGAAGATGCGCGAGGCGTCCACGATGCTGGGTGCGAGTACCGCCCGGGTGGCGTTCGTCGCTGTCAGCGTTGACCCACGCGGAGACACGCCGGAGGCGGTTCGGGCGTTCCTCGTCGCGCACCGTGTGACATACAACCTCGTGTATCTGACAGGCCCCCTCGAGACACTGAGGCCCGTGTGGGCCCACTACTATATCGGGACAGGCGCCAACCAGGTCAACTCCGCAGCGTCAGACGAGAGCACTCCGTCTATCGATCTGGTTACTCATAACTCGATGGTGTATGTCATTGACCCGCGCGGGTCGATCCGGCTTTTCTTGCCGGCGAGTTTTAGCCCTGGGGATCTGGCTACGGACCTGCGGCTCCTTACGTCGATGCCTCGCGAACGAAGCACGGGCTCCTACTCGGATCCCCGCAAGGAGCTGGTGGTTGGCGACACTGCGAGACCGTGAACGTTGCAGGGACTCGTGCGCATCATTCACCGAGACGGTCACCGAAGCGGGCAGTGCACCTCCGTGTCGACCACGCGGCAACACAAGCCCGCGAACGGGCGCCGCCACCCGCATCCGCGGTGCTCCAGCGCATTCTCACCCGCGTCACACGGCTGACGGCGTCGAGCGCAGGATATCACAGGCAAACGGATTCGACGCGTTTTCGAGCATACCAGGCCCACACCGGCGATTGAACAATACATCGCCGAACAGACCCGCACTCCGGGCCCCTTGTCTGGCCGGCAACCGCACGGACGGTTGCGTGCGACGACCAGTCCGGTAACGAAGCGCGAGACATCACACCAGTTCCGCCGCCATACGCATCAGGCTACTATACGGCGGCCGCTCTCCATTCCATAACGCGCCGACTGTTGTCTCGGCGAGGACGCTCGGTAGCCCAGGAAACAGCCGCACAAACTCGGCTTCGTAGTCTTCCTGGGTATGCAATGGCGCGGCACCCGCGCTTGCGATTCGGCCGTCGATGGAACAGCACCAGAGCAGACGGGATCGCTTCCGCAGCGCGCGCGTCGCCGCCAGATCGTCCAAAGCCTCGGTTCCATAGCCGAACGTTACGTCTAGGATGTCTGTAACGTGTCCGAACTCGTGACGGAGGAATCGCTGTAGCCCGAGAGGGTCGGCAAACCGCATCGGGAGAATCTTCAGGCCGAGCGTGGATTGGTTTTCGCTCACTTCCGCGCCCTCTTCGGAGGCGGCCCAGGCACGGGACACCACAACCTCGGCGAACCGATCTGCGAGGACGGCCACGGCCTCTCGCACCGCATCGTAGATCGTCTGTTGAAACACGCTGGCATGCGTTCCACGGGACACCGTACCCCGCTCTTCGGATTGCGGATCGGGCGCGGCAAGCGGTTGGCTGGTCGTCGGCATGGTTCGTTCCCCGGGCGGTTTCGTGGCCGAGAATGGCTGCCCGAATGCTTGCTCGACAACGGCCTCCTCGAGCTCGGGACTATAACGGATGCGCGTCGGGCCCATCGCCATGACCCCCGTCGGCTCAACAGGCATGCCCATCGGCCTTTGCGGATCCCCGCCGCTGGACCTTTACGCTGATCTTAGCACGGACCACCACGTTGGAGTAAGCCGTTATTCCGTACGCGGACTCGCGTGAGCCTTGCCCCCCATTGCGCCGTGTCAACCTCCCATGTCAAAGCACGGGTGCGCGAGGAGCCTGTCGCGTCTTGAGAAGGATGGCGTCGTGCAGGATCGGCGATCGCGCCGCATGATGATGATCATCGCAGAGCCCGACATTGCCGAATGTCAGGAGCACTTTCGCATGCTTCCTGCCGTAGACCTTGCGCGTCGAGCCTTCCACGCCGAGGGTGGGCGTTAGCTCTCCAGGGCACGCGGGCGGGGTTCGTAAAGGCGTCGAGATACACGGTCTCGCGCAAGGGAGGATGTCCGCGAAGGTGACGGTATGGATCGTGCTGCTCACCCGAGTGACAGGTGCGGTCAGGCCTCACGCTGGATAACTGCAGCCTCGCGACAATGCTCGCGTCCCCGATCGGCCCTCTTCCCCGTCAGCGTGCACACTCCACTACCCGTGGTGACCTCGCTGCAGCAGCGGACAGAACGCGTGATGCCAGATCTGCCGCTCGCGCGCCCACGCCGCCCACTGGTCGTCCCCGACGGCGGCTCGGAGGGCGGCCGAGTTAATCCGCTCATCGCCAGGGCCGCTCTGTGCCGCCAGGTTCACCAGGAGTACGCACGGGAACTCCGGGCAGACGCCGCAATGAGCTACTCCGCGTTCCCGGGTGCACGCGTACACGGGACACAGATTACCCACCCCGACTTGCTCCTGCGTGGCACACGTCGCATTCCACATCTCATACGCCGCATTACCTTGCCAGTACAGCCCACACCGCCCGGCAAAATCTTTCGGAAGAGCTTTCAACACTGGCCGATCTTGCTGAGTCGTGGTCGCCACTGCTGCCCCCTCCTCTTGCCGTACTATACACTCACTGTACGGCGGCACGGCCTGCGTGCACAGCGGGAAACCACGCAGCGTCCCCTCGTGAAAACACGTGTGTGAGAAGACGCGGCCCCACGGACGCTGCCTCGCCTGCGCGTGCCACCGACCCAGGAGCTTCCTTCCGCGTGTCGAACGCCGACCGAGGGGTAATCATGATCCGCATTGTTCTCGCCGACGACCACGCGTTACTTCGCGAGGGCACGCGCCATATGCTCGCGCAACATCACGACCTTCGCGTGGTGGGCGAGGCCGCCAGTGGAGACGAAGCGCTCGCATTGATCACGCGCCATCACCCGGACGTGGCGATCCTCGACATGCGGATGCCCGGTCTCGCCGCCACCGAGGTCATAGGCAGAGCCGCAGAGCTCGCGCCATCCACCCGATGCGTGATCCTGTCGGCCTACGACAACGAGGCGTTCGTCCTCGGCGCCTTGGAGGCCGGCGCCGCCGGGTACCTGCCCAAGACTGTCAAGGCGGCCGAGCTCGCTGCGGCCGTCCGCGCCGTGTACCGGGGCGAGACGGTCCTCCACCCTGATCTCGCCCACAGGGTGGCGCGGTTGTGGGCGCGTGGGAGCGCGCGGAAGGACCCGAACGCGCTCACGCCCCAGGAGATGCATGTGCTGCGCCTCGCGGCCCGTGGGTTACGTAACAAGGGCATCGCGCAAACTCTCGGGGTCAGCGTGCGCACGGTGGAGGGTCACTTCAGTGCCATCCTGGCCAAACTCGCCTTGCCGTCCCGCACGGCCGCGGTCGTGTATGGCGCGGCCCACGGGTGGTTCACCCTCGAAGGAATGGGAGACACGCCGGAGTGACGGCCGTCACGCGTCTTGAGGTGCTCGCGCGGCGACTTCAGGAACGCGGCCTCCCCGTCGCCGACCGGCGCTTCTGGCTGGTGCAGGCGCTCGTCGTCGGGATTGCAGTGGCGGACATCCTGGTCGACGCGGCGCCTCACGCAGCTGAGCAATCGATCTTGTACATGCTCCCAGAACTCTCGTTTTTGGTCCCGGTAGGGTACGCTGCGTTGAGCTTCGGGCTCCGGGGTGCCGTGTGTACGGCGTTGTGGGCGACCACCCTCACCTTCTTCCACGTCCTCGGCATGCACCACATGACGCAACTGGACATCGCGCTCGTGGATCTGGTCGTCCTCAACGCGACCGCCGTGTTCGTCGGGCAACGGGTGGACCGCGAGGCCTCCGCCGCCGCGGCGGCCGAGCGAGCCCGGGTAGCCCTTCAGGCCTCGGAGCGTCGCTACCGCACCCTGTTCGATTCATCGGGAGAGGCCGTGCTCGTGCTGGATCGATCCGGGGTCATCCAACAGGCCAATGCTGCCGCGGGCGAGTTGCTGGGCCGTCCACGGTTGGCGCTTGCGGGCGAGACGCTTCGCGATCTCCTGGGGCGCGACAGCACCACGCACATTCAGGGGGGGCCCCCAGTTCCGAGTGAGGGAGAGCTTGTGCTCACTCGCCCCGGGGGCGCGGTCGCCTACCTGGAGCCGATTCCCACGGTCCTCACATCTGAGCACGGCCCTACGTTGGTGCAGCTCGTCCTGCGGGACGTCACGCACCAGCGCCGGCGCCGCGAGGAGCTACGCAGCTACGCAGGCCACACGTTGCGGGCGCAGGAGGACGAGCGGCGCCGGATCGCGCAGGAACTCCACGACGACGTCCTGCAAAGCCTGATCCTTCTCGTCCGTCACCTGGATGCCATAGAGGAGAGCTTCGGTGCGTCGCCGGCAGTGGCCCTGACGCGGCTCCAGGCCACTCGGGGCGTTGCTGAGGACTTGGTTCGATCCGTGCGGGGCTTCGCCTATCAGCTCCGGCCCCCTACCCTGGAGGCCCTGGGACTGGTAGCATCCCTCCGGCAGGGGCTGGACGAGATGGCGAGTCGGGCGGACCTCGAAAGCGAGTTCATTGTGGAGGGCCCGCCGCGGCGCCTGGCAGATGAAGTCGAGCTTGGGCTGTTCCGCATCGCGCAGGAAGCGCTGCGGAACGTCGAGCGACACGCTGCGGCGACGGCCGTGGTCGTGACCGTTCGATTTGCCGAGAACGGCGTGATGCTCCAGGTCGAGGACAACGGCGCGGGGTTTGATGCCGAGGAGGAGCAGCCCCGGCTCGCGGAGCGGCGGCACTTCGGTCTGCTCGGCATGCAGGAACGGGCCGCGCTGGTGGGCGGAAGGCTGAGCATCACATCGCGGCCGGGAGGAGGCACGACAGTCATTACCACGGTGCCTGGTGCGACCAGGACGTCACCCGCCTAAAGAGAAGCGTGACGGCATCGTCAACGACTTTGGATGCAGCATTTCGCGGGCTCACGGATCCGTCCTTGGTGGCTGGTGGCACTGCCCTTGATAGGATTCGCCCTCGCATGGCTAGAGGAAGGTCTCACAACGTGACGTACTGCTCGAACAGTGACGACGGTCTTTGGCTTTGAAATCCCGTCTAACTCCCCGGTGTTTCTGACGATCGTCGGGACGCACGTCATCGTGGCCCTCGTTTGCGTGTGCGCTGGCCCTGTCGCCATGCTGAGCCCGCAAAGGCCCGGGACGTCATCCGACGTTCGGGACAGTCTACTACTAACGGCTGTACGTGGTGTCCCTGTCAGCAACCGCACTAGCCATCATGCGCTTGACCGAGGACCATTCCTTGTTTCTCCTCGGCGCCGCGGCGTTCGGGGCAGCTGTCAACACCGGTTGAAATCTCCGCGTAGTGCCGGTTGAAAATTCCCCAGCCCGTCAGGTGTTCGATATCACCTCCTGTCCGCCCGGCCGGTGCGCGATGATCGCATCGGTGGGCTGGGCTCGGTGCCTTGGGCCGCTAG
>DATGJN010000013.1 GCA_035295165.1 bacterium | reverse complement strand
CTTCGTCTTCCCCAACGACGCCAGCACCCCCGTGATCGCCGCCGTCAGCGTCGTCTTCCCGTGATCCACGTGCCCGATCGTCCCCACGTTTACGTGCGGCTTCGTCCGCTCAAACCGTGCCTTCGCCATCCCCCTGCCTCCTACGCCCTCGGATATCCCCTGGGGTACCCCGGAACCCGCGCAACCCGCTTCGCCGGGGCGCAAAGCGCCGCAGCGAAACCCGCCACGGGACTGGTCCTGGAGCCCACGACCGGACTCGAACCGGTGACCTTGTCCTTACCAAGGACACGCTCTGCCGCCTGAGCTACGTGGGCCCGCGTGCGCAAATTGATTATAGCAGCCCGAGGGGGAAAGTGAAGACGCAAAACCACGCCCAACACGATCGTTCGCCCGACGAACCGCACGGCGTGTCGCGCGCCGCCCTGCGCCGCCCGCCGCGCTCTGGACAACACCAGCACCGGTCGCGCGTCGTCAGTCTTGAACTCGGCGGAGTGGGTCGCGACGTTCTCCCGGTCGGCATCCCGTTCGGGAATCCGCGCCCACGCGCGATTCAGATGCGCACCGCGCTCGCCGCGCACCGCCCTGTGTGCCGCCCGTGCCGTTTTGTGCGTGGCTGAGATGTCCCGCCGATATTTTACGCCGCCAAACAACGCGACAGGAGTTCTTGACCACATCGCGAACACGCAAATCGCCCGATAGGATGCGGCCGCACCCCGTCAATTCCGCCGTCGAGCCCCTCGTCTCCGGGCAGGACTTCTTTTCCCCTTCGACTAACTTAGCGCCCACTCACTATGAAATCGATTGCCATCTTCGGAGGTTCTGATGTCCTCATTAGGTGAGCGCATCCGCGCGCGTCGCAAGGAACTTGGGCTCACCCAGTCCCAGCTCGGAGGGCCAGACCTCACCAAGGGGTTCATCAGCCTCGTGGAGAAGGGACGCGCCAAGCCGTCGATTGAAACGCTCGTCCTGCTGGCTCGCCGGCTTCAGAGACCCGTCGGCTACTTCCTCGAAGAACGCACACCGCTCGATCGGAAGGATCTGGACGTGCTCGTCCGGTCCGCTTGGGTCGCGCTGAAGCGGGGCGAGTTCACGAACGCCGCAGACGCATTCACGCAGGCGCTGGGGATCGCGCAGCACCAGCATGATGGGGCCTCCGAGGCCGAATGTGCGATCGGCCTCGGTTCGGCGCTGGCATGTCTCCGCCAGTTCGACCTCGCCCGCGAGAATCTCACGCACGGCCAGACACTGGCCGACACGATCCGGGATCCGTACCTCATGGCGCGGGCGATCCACGCGCAAGGCCTGCTCGAATACTACGAGCGGAACCTGCCCGCGGCACGGGCGCACTTCGCCGATGCGTACCGGCGCCTCCAAGAGTGCGGGTCGCCGGATCGTTCGCTCGCCGGCGGGCTACTGCTGAATCTCGGGGACACGCATCGGGAGAGCGGCGACTACGCGGAGGCGTGGCGCTGGTACGGCGAGGCGCTTGAGATGCTGGCACCGACGCAGGATCTTCAGCGGATCGGGGCGGCGCACGTGCAATTGGGCGCGGCCCAGCGGGACGGGGGAAACTACGACGCGGCCCTTGCGCATCTCTCCCGCGCGGAGCACATCTTCGAGCTGCTCGAGGACACCCGGCTGCTCGCGCAGGCCCGCACGAGCATCGGCCTCATGCTGCTGGAGCGCGGCGAGGCCTCCGACGCGCTCACGCACCTCCGCGCCAGCCTGCGCATCAAGGAACAGCTCGCCGACGATCCAGGCCGCGCGCGCGCCTTGACCGAGGTGGCGCGGGCGCTGATCGCGGCTGGCCAGCCCGCGGAGGCAGAGCGGGCCCTCGGGGACGCAGAGCGTCTCGCGCAGAAGGTCCAGGACGTCGTGGAGCGCGCGCGCATCCAACTCGTCCGGGCGCGATTGCTCCGCGGCCAGGGCCGCGCGGCCGACGCGGTGCGCCACTACACGCAGGCGATCGAGGTGTTCGAGGCACAGGAGATGCGCGCGGACCTGGCAAGCGCGTGCAACGAACTCGGGGAGCTGCTCATCGAACAGCACCGCCCATCCGAGGCCGCGCCCTATCTGGCGCGCGCCCTGCAGGCGATGCGGACGGAAAAGAACCCGGGCCCGGCGTCCCCGTCGCGTTCCTGATGGACGCGAGGGCACGCGGCGCGACCCCCGCCGGGTGGAATCGTTGATGGCCGTGCGCACGGTCCTGTTCGATCTCGACGGCACGCTGATCGACTCCCACCACCTCATCATCGCGTCGTTCCGGCACGCGTGCCGGCAGGTGCTCGGCCGCGAGATAACGGACGAGCACGCGCAGGTCCGATGGGGGCAGCCGCTCGGGGTGCGCTTCGCCGCCGTCGCACCCGACTGCGTGCCCGCGCTCGTCGATGCGTACGCCCAGTACTACGACCGGCACGAGCGCACGCTGGCGTCCGTGTTTCCCGGCGTTCCGGAGCTGTTGGCGGCGTTGGCGGGTCGCGCGTGCGCGATCGGCGTGGTCACCTCGAAACGTGGGCGCGCCGCGGCGCAGGCGCTTCGCGTGCTCGGGCTCGCGCCGTGGATCACCACCTCGGTCGGCGCCGAGGACGCGCCGGCGCCGAAGCCCGCGGCCGACCCCATCCGGGTGGCGCTGCGTCGCCTCGAAGCCGTTCCGGAGTCGTCGTTGATGGTCGGCGACGCGCCGTTCGACCTCCAGGCGGCTCGGGCCGCGGGCGTGCGGAGCGCGGCCGCGCTCTGGGGCGCCCGGGACATCGAGACGTTGCTCGCGTGTGCCCCGGACTACGTGGCGCGCTCGCCCGGCGACGTCGCGTTGATCGTCGAGTCCGCGTAGACGACCGCCCGGCGCACCGCGAGGCGCACGTCGTCGCCCGGACGGACCGGTCGGTCTGCGGGACCCTCGACGCGCACCGCGAGCGTACCGACCTGGACTACATACTCGAGACGGTTGCCGAGGTAGGTCGCGCGAACAACACGCCCTCGCAGCACGCCGTCCGGCGCCGTCTCCAATGCCTCCGGTCGGATACATACGAGTACGCGGCGTCCCGGCCCGCCCTCGACGGCGGCGGCGACGGTCAGCACGTGCGCAGCGCTCCCGTCTAGGAGACGGATGCGCGCCTGCGGGGACCCGCCCGCCACGATCTCGCCGGGCAGGAAGTTGGCAGCGCCCACGAACGCAGCCACGGCGGGATCGGTCGGCCGCTCGTACAGATCGCGCGGCGAGCCGACCTGGGCAACTCGGCCCGCGAGCACGACCGCGATCCGGTCCGACAACGCCATCGCTTCGCTCTGGTCGTGCGTGACGTAGACGATGGTGATGCGCAGTCGCGCGTGGAGGTCTCGGAGCTCGGTGCGCAGTTCCTCGCGCAGCTGCGCGTCGAGGTTGCTGAGCGGTTCGTCCAACAGCAACACCGCGGGTTCCATCACGAGCGCACGGGCCAGCGCGACGCGCTGCTGCTGACCGCCCGACAACTCGTGCGGGTAGCGAGCGTCCATCCCGTCGAGGTGCACCAGGCCGAGCGCGTCGCGCGTCCGCCGCTCCATTTCCGCGCGGCCGAACCCGCCCCGACGCAGCGGATACACGACGTTCTGCGCCGCTGTGAGGTGCGGCCACACCGCGTAGCTCTGAAACACCATGCCCATCCCGCGCCGCTCGGGCGGCACGACGATGCGCTCCTCGGCCGACGAGAGGACGCGGCCCCCCAGCACGATCCGACCGGTCGTCGGCGACACGAAGCCAGCGATCATCCTGAGCGTGGTCGTCTTGCCGCAGCCGGATGGGCCGAGGAGTGTGAGGAACTCCCCGTCCCGGATCGCCAGCGAGAGGTCGCGCACCGCCCACACCGCCGTTGCGTCGGGGGACCGCCGCGGCGGGTCGAACGACTTCCCGACCCGCTCCAACAGGAGGTCAGCCACGGGTCGCTCCGGCCGCGCCGCGCAGCACGGCCCGCGAGGCGAGGTTGACGGCGAGCAGCAGCATCGTCACAAGGAACGCCAACGCGGCGGTGAGCGCGATCTTCCCCTCGTCGTTCAGCCCGAAGATGACAACGCCCAGGGTCTCGTTGCCCACGGAGAACAGCAGGATCGACAGCGTCAACTCGGCGACCGCGGGGATGAACGCCAGGATCCACCCGGCGCCCAAGCTCGGCCGGATGATCGGCACCACGATGCTGAGGAACGCGTCGAGCGGCCCGGCGCCGCTGACGCGGGCCGCCTCCTCGAGCGTCCCCTGCACCTGAGCCAGGCCGGCGAGCACCGTCCGCACGCCCACCGCCAGGAAGCGCGCCACGTAGGCGAGGAGAATGATCCAGAGGGTGTCGTACAAGCGTATTCCGACCAGCGGCACGGGCCGCAGATACGCCAGGATCATGCCGAGCGCGACAACCGTGCCGGGGATCGCGTACGGGATGGTGATCACCAGGTCCAGCACCGCACCACCGCGTACCCGCGTCCGCGTCAAGATGTAGCCGATCCCGACTGCCAGGCCGAGAATCAGTGTCGCCGAGCCGGCCGCGAGGCCGAGGCTGTTGGCGAGCGCCCGCTGCACCTTGGGCACGCCCGTCATCACTTCCGCGTAGTGCGCCAGCGTCAAGTTTGCCAGCGCCGGCGGCAACCCGTACGCCCGGACGAGCGACGTCAGGAGAATCGCGGCGAGCGGCAGCACGATGCTCACGACCGCCAGCGCGCCGAGGCCCACCGCGACCGGGTAGCGCCAGCGTCCCAGCGTGACGAGCGACTGGCCGCCGGCCTGACCGCCGACGACCGCGAACACGTTCCGACGCTGGAGCCGCCGCTGCACCGCCAGGAGCACCCCGGCGATGACCACCAGCCACATCGAGAGCGCGGCGGCCACGTTGAGATTGTCGGGTTGGTCGAAGTTCAGGATCGTGGCGTAGATGCGAGTGGTGAGCACGAAGTACCGAACCGGAAAGCCGATCACCACCGGAATTCCGAAGTCCCCCAACAGGGACATCAGGAGCAGCAGCGCGCCCGCCAGGACGCCCGGGAGCATCACGGGCACGGTGATCTCGCGGAACACGCCCCACGGGCCCGCGCGACCCATCCGTGCCGCCTCCTCGAGCGCGGGGTCCATGCGCTCGAGCACGCCAAGCGCGGCAAGAAACACGATCGGATAGCCGTACAGGATCATGACACCGATGATGCCGCCCGGCCCGTACACGACGACCAGTGGTTCGGACGACCCCGTGATCGCCATCCAGAGCCGGTTGAGATATCCGACCGGACTCAGCAGGTACACCCACGCGATCGCGCCGATGAACGGCGGAATCATATACGGCAGCAAGAGGATCGTGCGCCAAGCCGCCCGGCCCGGCACGTCGGTCCGGCTGATCAGCCAGGCGAGGGCGACGCCGAGCACGGTGCCGCCCGTCGTCGCCGCCACGGAGACAACAAGACTGTTCCACAGCACCGCGTAGACCTGCGGATCAACGGCGATCCGCGCATAGTGGGCGAGCGAGGGCCGCCCCGCGGCGAGGAAGGAATGGGCGACGAGCACGCACGCCGGGTAGACGACGAGCGCGCCCAGCGCCACCGCGGCCGCCGCGACGAGCGCGACCAACCCGGCGCGCGCCCAGCCGAGTGCCCCGGTTCCCCGCCCGACCCGGGCCGCGATCGCCATCCCGCGCGCTCCGCGCCGCTACTGAATGCCGAAGATCTCGGTAAACGTCTTCTTGATGTCCTCGCGGTGCTGCGCGATGTACGGGAGGTTCGGCTGGATGATCTTGATCGAGGACAGCGGCGGCACACCGGGCGGCAGCGCGACGCCGGGCAGGACCGGGATGTACGACCGTTGCACGAACAGCGCCTGCGCGGCCGGGGTGTACAGGTAGTTCACGAACGCCTGCGCCGCCACGAGGTTCCCCGTGCCCTTCACGATCGCGACGGGCGTCGGGATCACGAGCGCACCCTCCGACGGTACGATGTAGTCAACCGGCGACCCGTCCGCCTTCGCATGCCGCACGAAAAAGTCCACGATCTGCGCGACCACGACCTCGCCGGACGCGAGCTTCTGGAGAACGTCGCCGTTGGCCTGGATGATCTGCATATTGTTCTGCTTGAGCGCGCGGTAGTAGTCCCAGCCGAACCCCTTCATGCTGGCGAACGTGCCGACCCCCGCAAACGCCGCACCGGAGACAAACGGGTTCGGCATCCCCGCCCGTCCCTTGTACCGCGGTTTCGCGAGGTCCCACCAACTCGTGGGTTTGAAGTGGACCGCAAGCGTGTTGTAGCCGATCACGTTGAAGATCAGGCGCACCTCGTGGTACTGGTTGCCGTCGTAATGGAACTCCCGCGGGACCCCGTGGGCCGCCGGCGGCGCGTACGCGCCAAGCTGCCCTTTGGTGGAGAGATCGTGGAGGAACCCGGGATCGGCGAACCACAGCACGTCCGCCTGGATCCGGCCCGCCTGCTCCTCCGCCTCGATCTTCGCCTCCACGGGGCCGGTCCCGGCGCGAAAGATCTTGACCGTGACGCCGGGGGTGCGCTTCATGAAGTCGCCGGCCAGCGCATTGACGTCGTCCTCGGACTCCGAGGTATACAACGTGATCGTACCGGACGGCGCCGGGGCGGCCGCAGCCCTGGCATCCGGCAACGGCACGGTCCATGCACCACCGAGACCTAGCCCGAGCGCGGCCAACGCCGCCACAAGCCAATGCCGCAACGTCCGCCACCGGTCCATCAGCGTCTCCACCCCCCACCCGTCCGCCCCGGCGTCACTCGGGGAGCGCGCCGCGGCATACCCCGTATCGTTTCCGGTCCGCGCATCCGCGCTCCTGTGTTCGGCGCTCGGTCCGGCGTGAAAGTTGGGTGAAACTCCCCTACCCGGTCCCGCCGGCCGGCACCGACGCGGCGTCTCCAGGCACCGCCGCGGCATCCCGCCAGAGCTCTTCGAACCGCGCCTTGTTCCAGCGCGCCAGGTCGTCGCCCGCACCCATGGAGTGGCCTTCGCACGCCACGGCGCCGTCGTAGGTTCGAAGAGCCGCGAGTACGCGGACGAGATCGCGCGCCCCCTGGCCGAGCGGCAGGTGCAGGCGGGACTCATCGGCGTCGCTCAGGTGCACGTGCGTGATCCGCTCCAGCGTCCCGATGAACGCCACCTCATCGGTGCCCCACGGGATGTGCGCCACGTCCAGTGCCGTACCGACGTTGTCCCGGCCGGTTTCCCGGACGAGCCGGTTGGCGTCGGCCGGAGATACTACGTACTCGCCTTGCCGCGGCTCCATGTGTTCGACGGCGAGGCGCATGCCGTGCTCCCCAGCGTGGTCGGCCAGCTCGCGGACACCAGCGACCAAGTCCGGCCAGTACCGCTCGGCGTCGTCGTACGGCATGGTCGCATGGCCCGGGTGCATCACGACCGTCGCCACGCCGATCCGGGCCGCGAGCCCAATCGAGTGGTGAAGCGCGGCCAGCGACGCGGAGCGGATCGCGTCCAGCCTGGACGTCGTGTTGAGATCCCAGCTGAGCGCGTGCAGGGTCAGGACGAGCCCCAGGTCCCGCGCCTGCCCGCCGACCGTCGCCGGATCGCTCGCCGTCTCGCTGAGATGGTAGTCCCACAATTCGACGCCGTCGTACCCGAGTTCGCGCGCGGTCGCCAAGATCTCCAGAGGGTCGTGCGCCCACATGAGCGGTGCGCTGAGGAGCAGCCGGCAACGGCGCTCGACCGGCGGCAGGTCCCCGAGCGGGACGGAGAGCGCGGGGCGCGCGCCCCGGAGCGTGGCGCGCCTGGGGCGCACGATGTCCATCGTGGCGCGAAACTCTGCGGCAACACGGAACGGTTTCGTGAGGACCCGACCGGGCAGCCGTGCGATGAACTCCCGCGGTTGCCGCCGGAACTCGGTCGTGATCTCGAACGGCTTCGCGAGGAGCCTCCGCATGACGCTGTCGACGTACTGCTCCATGAACTGGAGCGTGTCCACCGCCACGGCCCGGCCGCAGACGATGCAGAACACGCGCGACACAGCGCCCCCGCCGGACACCACCAGGTGCGGCGTGGTCCGGTGGCAGTGTCCGCAGTGCAGCTGGACCTCGTAGCGGTCGTGGGCCTTCGGCATGGCGTCGCTGGGCGCTACCGGCCCGTCGTCTCCGAGCGGCGGCCGACCTCGTTCAGCGCGGACACTCCGCGCGCCCGCCGGACGTCCCGCCCGGCGGCGCCGTTCCCGCGCACCCCGACGTACCGCGCGCCTGCCGCGGCGGTGCCGGCCTGCGCCAGCCGAAGCACCGCGCGCGCCGCCAGGTAGTCTGTGACGAGCACGTCCACAAGACCGCCGCGGAGGGCCCCGAGGATCGCCTCGGCCTTTTCCAGCCCGCCGGCGACTCCGATCACGGTCGGAATCCGCCGGAGGTCGTCGAGCGTCACGGCCAGGATCCGCGCGTCCAGGGTCTCGCTCGGCGGCGCCCCGTCGAGGCCGAACGCCCGCGTGCACACGTCCCCCACCGCACCCTGCCGCCGCAGCGCGCCGATTTCCGCGGCGGCCACATATCCGCTCTCGATGAGCGTCGACGAGGGAACGAGCGCCCCGATCCCGACCAGCGCGACGTGCACGCGTCGAGCGAGGTCCAGCACGTGGTGGATCCGCGGGTCCGAGAGGAGTGCATCCCGGACGCCGCGGTGGGCGACGATCGCAGGAGCATGGAGCAGATGCACGCGTCCGCGATGCGCCTCTCCGAGGCGCCGCGCCAGCTCGTTCGCGTGAATGCCCGGTGCCGCCTGGCCGAGCCCGCCGACGAGCGGCACCACCGTCGTCCTGAGCGGACGCGGGCGTACATGGTCGATCACGGCGCCCAACGTCATACCCCACGAGATCCCGATGCGTTCGCCGCCTCGCAGCAGGCGGTCGAGATATGCGGCGGCGGCCCGCCCGAGCGCACGGCGCGTCGCGGTCGGCGACTCGCTCCGGCTGCCGATCACGACCGCTTCGCGCAGATGGAACATCTCTTCGAGCCCGTGTTCGAGCGGGTGATAGGTGCCGTCCGGGGGGGTGACCTCAATCCGGACGATCCCGGTGGTCCGCGACCGCGTCAGCAACCGCGACACGGTCGGCCGCGAGAGCCCGAGCCGCTCCGCGATCGTCTGCTGGGTCAGGTTCCGCAGATAGTAGAGGTCGGCGACTTTCGCCATCAGGGCCCGGGCGCCGCTCACGACGTCGCCTCCGCCTCACCCACCAGGGTGTCCCGGCGGCGCCGCAGGCGCACGATCGTCAACGGGTCGGCGTGCGCGACCGCGAGCCGCACCATCCGATCGGCACGCGCGCGCCCCAGGGGGCCCGCGCCGGCCCAGACGGTCCTGATCGGACGGCCGTCCCGCTCTCGCTTCCGACGCGCCATCAAGATGCCCATGAACAGGTGTGCGCTTCTTGAATGAATGTGCACCGGACCAGATTCGGGAACCGGGCGCGGGGTTCCTGTCCAGGGGCGCCGACAGCGTGACGGCGCGACGCGTCATCGAGCCGTCACGGTCGGTCCACGTCAGCCTTTTACCGCGCCGGCGAGGATCCCGCGCACGAAGTAGCGTTGCAGGCCGAAGAAGACCCCAAGCGGCAGGACCATCGACACGAACGCGGCGGCGGTCAGGAGCTCCCATCCGCCGCCGAGAGAATTGACGAGATTGCTGATCGTCACCGTCAGCGGCGCGACTCGAGGGTCACCGCCCAAGTAGATCAGCGCCACGAGCAGATCATTCCAGACCCACAGGAATTGAAAGATCGTCAGCGACACCACGGCGGGCAACGCCATCGGCAGCACGACGCGGAAGAACGTGCTCGTCGCGGACGCGCCGTCGATCGCGGCGGCGTCGATCACGTCTTTGGGGAGCGCGCCGATGAAGTTCCGGAGCAGGTACACCGCCAGGGGCAACCCGTACCCGGTGTGCGCCAACCAGACCGCCGGGAAGGTTCCCGTCAGACCGAGGGCCGTGAGCAGGCGGAGGACGGGGATGAACGTCGTCTGCAGCGGGACCAAAAGCAGCGCGACCACGCACGCGTACACGATGCTCCGTCCTGGAAACGTCATCCACGAGAACGCATGCGCCGCGTACGCTGCGACGAGCACCGGGAGCACGGTGGCCGGGATCGTGATGATCAGGCTGTTGAGAAAACTCACCCCGATGTTGTCGGAGGCGACGACCTGCGCGTAGTTGGCCAGCGTCAACACCGGGTGCCAGAACACGGTCCACCACCCGGTTGCGTTCACGTCGCGGGCGGGACGAAAGGAACTGACCAGGAGCCCGACCGTGGGCGCCAGCCAGATCGCGCAAACCGCCCAGAGCACGAGGTGTACCGGCAACAACCTCAGGGCTCCCGCGCGCCGCGGGGTGGCGGGGCGTCCGCTCATCGGAACGCGTCCTCGCGCGCCGCGCGCCGCATCACGGCCACCACGAGCGGGATGGTACCGACCAGGAGGATCGCGGCGAGCGCGCTCGCACGCCCGGGGTGCCGGAACGTGAACAGCTCGCTGTACATGCGATTGGCCACGACGTCGGTGCCGTAGTTGCCGCTCGTCATCACGTACACGACGTCGAACACTTTGAGCGCGGTCACGAGCATCGTAATCGCGATGGACGCGACGACCGGCGCGATGCCCGGCAGCTGCACCTGGCGGAAGACCCTGGCGTCTCCGGCGCCGTCAATCCGCGCGGCCTCGATCAGTTCCCGCGGAACGTTCTTGAGCGCCGCGGACAGGACGACCGCGCAAAATCCCGTCCAAATCCAGACGCCGACCGCGATCAGCAGCGGCGTGTTTTCCGGAGACAACGTCAGCCACGCTCGGGGGGTGAAGCCCGGCACGATCGCGACCAACAGCGCGTTCAGCGCGCCGATCTGCGGCGCGCCCGCCGGGCGGAATTCGTACACGAACTTCCAGATGACCCCCGCCGCCGTGAACGACAAGGCCATCGGCAGGAACACGATCGCTTTGACGACCGCCTCGTACCGAACCCGGTCGGCGAGCACGGCCACCGCGAGACCGAAGCCGACGGAGAGCCCGGTGAACCCAACGACCCACAGCATCGTATTCCACAGCGCGCGGAGCGTGTCGGGATCGCTCAGGGCGATGCGGTAGTTTGCGAACCCGACCCACGTGCGCCCGGCCGCGTCCCGAAAGCTGAGCGCCAGAGTGTCCACCACCGGGTAGACGAGGAACACCACGAGCAGGAGCAGCGCGGGGCCGACCCACAACCACGGCCGGACGAGCCGCTGCCGCCCGGGCGCGAGCCGGCGCAGCGCCGCTTCGGCGCAGAGGATGTACGCCGCAGACGCCACCGGCGCGCCGATGACTACCGCGAGCAGAGTTTCGGTGCGCTCCATCGCCGCCTCACGAGGTCCGGAACGCCCGCCGGGCCGCCCCTCGCTACTTGTAGTTCTCCCGCGAGACCTGTTCGAGGCGCCGCAGGATCTCCGTGAGCCGCGCGGGGTCGCGCACGTAGTCGAGGGTCGCCTTGTAGAAGGCGTCGGTGACGGCCTGCGGCATCATGTCGGAGGCGTCGAACCGTGCGGCGTCGGAGGTCACCAGCATCTCGGCCGCGCGGCGGCTGAGCGAATCGGGATAGGCGGTCAGCGGGACCCCGCGGTTCGGCGACAGAGCGGCCCCGCGCTTCACCCAGATCTCCTGCGCGGCCGCCGTGGCAAGATAGCGCACCAGCGCCCGCGCCTGCGGCGTGTCGTTGAACATGCCCACCAGATCGCCGGCCACCTCGACGTCCGTCGCGTAGGCGGGCGCGATCGTTGGGAAGGGGAAGAATGCCACATCGCGACCCGGTTGGAGCTGCGGGTACTGTGTGTGGATAAAGTCCTGAATGAACGTCGCCTGGAGGTGCATGTAGCACCCTGGAGGGGTGACGAACATGGGGAACGGCGCCTGGCCGAAGTTTGTTGCCAGCTCGGCTGGCGTGCCACCGTAGACGTTCTTGGGGTTCGCGGCGATCTGCCCGAACCGCTGCCATGCGGCCCTAACCCGCGGATCTGTCCACGGAATCTCGTGTCGGTACCACTGCTCGTACACACCCGGTCCGGCCGCGCGGAGCAGGAGGATCTCGATCCAATCGGTTGCCGGCCACCCGGTGGCCGCACCGCTCTCGAGTCCCACGCACCACGCCGTCTTCCCGCCGGACGCGATCGCCTGCGTCAGGGACAGCAGCTGCCCCCACGTGCTCGGCACCTGATAGCCGGCGGCGGCCCAGGTGTGCGGATCATACCAGACCAGCCCTTTGACCGCGGTCTTGATGACAATGCTGTAGAGTCGCCCGCCAACACTCCCGAGGTCGATCCAGGTGCGTGTGTACTCGCGTGCCATCTCCCCTGGATCGACGGCGTGATCGAGCGGCTTGAGGCTGCCGGCGCGCGCGAGCTCCGCGATCTGCCCGGGCCCCGGCAGGGCGGCGAGGTCTGGCGGATGGCCTCCCTGGACCCGGGCCGTCAGCACCGCGTTCAGGTCCCGCGTGCCCTCGTACTGAACGGTGATGCCGGTCCGCGTCTCGAACGGCTTCACCATCGCGCGAAAGCTGTCGAGTTCGGATCCGCCCCAGACGCCGAGCACACTGACGGCACCGCCGCGGGCGCCTCCCGTGGTACCGGGCCGGGCGCACGCGGCGAACAGCAGCGCGCACGCGACCCAGGCTAGCGCCGCGAGTCCTTTCCCCATCGCCGCGCCCCCCTTCTCAGGGTGTCCGCGATCGGCGGCCGGGGCAGGGTCCGGAACGGCCCGGCCCACCCATAACATAGGTACCCCGGAAACGGACAAATCGCCACATCGGGGATGCCGACGCGCGGGATCGGTCTGGTGGGTCACGCGTCTCCTGGCGAGATCGGTGGGCGTCCCTGTTCGCGACGCCGTATACGCAGGGCGTAGAGGATCGAGAGCACGCTGGCCGCGAGGAGCGATGCGGATATCGGGCTGCTCAGGAACACGCCGAAGCTTCCGTGCGAGATGATCAGCGCCTGTCGTGCGTTCGTTTCGATCACTCCGCCGAGGATTAGCCCGAGGATCAATGACGGAATCGAGTAGCCGAGCGCGTCCATGAAATAGCCGACCGCGCCGAACAGCAGCGTCATCCACACATCGAACACGTTCGACCGCGCCGTGTAGGCACCGACCATGCAAAGTACAAAGATCGACGCCGCGAGCACGTGACGGGGGAGCGACACCGTGCGTGCCCATATCTGCGTGGTGAGCAGGCCCATGATCCACAGTGCGGCCGTGGAGATCAGCAGTCCCGTCAGGAGCTCGTACACCACATCGGCGTGCTGCCGCATCAACAACGGACCTGGTTGCAGGCCGGCGATCATCATCGCGCCGAGGATCACCGCGGACGTCGGTGTCCCGGGCACCCCGAGCGTGAATGCCGGGATCAAAGTCGAATGCATGACCGCGGCGTTCGTCGCCTCGGGGGCCACGATGCCCTCCGGAGTGCCGGTGCCGAAGCGTTCGGGATGCCGGGAGATCGATTTCGCCGCATTATACGAAACCCACGGGGGCACGCTTCCCGAGAGCCCAGGCAGCAGGCCGAGCACGAATCCCACAACCGTACCCAACACCGTCGGTCGCAGCACCGCCCGGAACTCGCGCCTCGAAATCCACACCCGGTAGCGGTTCCCCAATCCTGTGGCGGGCGCGGGCGCGGGGCCGCTCAACAGCCGGACAACCTGCGGCAAGGCGAACACGCCCACGAGCACCGGAAGCAGCGGGACGCCGTCAAACAGACCGGGTTGATCGAACGTGTACCGGTGCGCGTTGGTAATCAGGTCGGTGCCGACCGTGCTCAACAACAACCCGAACAGCCCCGACAGCAGGCCCTCCAGCGGAGCGCTGGCGCTTAAGGTGCCGACCATCGTCAGCGCGAACACGCCGAGCACGGCGAATTCCGCAGAGCCGAGCGCAAGAGCGACGATCGACGCGGGTTGGGCGAGCAAGAACATCCCTAGGATGCCCGCGTACGAGGCGAAGATCGCCGCCCACAGAGAGTAGCCGAACGCCTTGCCGGGCGCGCCCGCCCGATTGAGCGCGTACCCATCCAGGATCGTCGCCGCGCTGTTCGGGGCCCCCGGAGTGCTGACCGCGATGGCCGTGATCGAGCCCCCATATTCGGCCGCCTGGTAAAGGCTGACATAGAACAGCAGCGCCTCGGCCGGTCTCAGGAAGTAGCTGAGGGGCAGCAACAATCCGATCCCCACCGCTGGTCCGATCCCGGGCAACGCGCCGATGAAGATACCCACCACGGTGCCCGCCAGGAGCGCGGCCAGCGTCGGCAGGGCGAACACGGCGTGGAGCACGACCCACGGGCTCACGGCAACAGACCGCGGGGGAACTGGACCTGAAACAGCCTCGTGAACACGACGTACACCACCGCGACAAACGCCGCCTCAGCGATCGCCAGACGGATCGCCCGCACGCCGCCGCCGAAGCCGACCACCAACGCGACCGCGAGCGCGACGGTCGTGGTGACGAATCCGATCTCCGGCATCAGGATGCCGTAGGCGGCAAAATACGCGAGGTGAATGAACAGGGATCGATCCAGCGGCCACCGGCGCGCCGCCCGGTCCCGAGGCGGCACCGCCAATCCCACGAGACCGAGCACCATGATCCCGCCGCTCGCCACGCGCGGCAGCAACGCTGACCCACCGCCGCCGCTGGACCCGAAGCCAGCCGTTTGTTCCCACGCCGCCGCGCCGAGGATGACGAAGACTGCGAACGAGACGCGGCGGGCGATCTGCCTGGGCCGCTCGTCTTCGCGCCCGATCACTTGTGGCCTTGCGAGAGGCGCTTCGCGATCGCCGCCGTCGCCTCGACCTCTCGTTCGAGATAGGTTTGAAAGGCGCTCGGCCCCAAGAACAGGTCCACTTGCGCGTACTTCTTCTCGAACTCGGCCCACGCCGCGGTGTGGCGCACGGTATCGATCCCGGTCGCCAACCGGGCCAGGACCGGGTCCGGCACGCCGCTGCGGGTCACGACACCCCGCCAAACGTACTCCACGAGCGGATAGCCGGCGCCCGTGAACGTGGGCGCCGTCGGGAGCGGTGTGTACGGCGGTTTGGCGGCGAGGGCCAAGTAGCGCATCGTCCCCGCCTGCACATTACCGAGCGCGTTACTCGGCGCGGTCATGCCGGCGTCCAGGTGGCCTCCCAGCACCGCCGTCACCACTTGGCCGCCGCCCGCAAACGGTACCCACGCCACGTCGATGCCGGCGGCATCGGCAAATTCGACCTCCGCCTGGTGGTTGACCTCGACAACACCGGGGCCGCCGATCACCAGCTTGCCTGGGCTGGCCTTCGCCGCCTGGACGAAGTCAGCGAGCGACCGAAACGGGCTGCTGCTGCGTACGAACAGGGAGAGCGCCTCTCCATCGAGCCGCACGATCGCCGCGACGTCCTTGACGGCGTAGTGGGCATCGCCGCTCGCGAGGATGAACGAGAGCGTCCGCGTGTCCAACAACAGCGAATACCCGTCCGCGGGCCTCGTTTCCACCTGCGTGAGCGCAACCCCGCCGCTCGCGCCGGGCGCGTTCACGACGATCACGGGCTGATGAAACACGTCGCGCAGGCCGAGGGCGAGCACGCGCGCTTCGATATCGTTCGTCGAGCCCGCCGCAAACGGCGTGTAGATCGTGATGGTCCGAGTCGGATAGGCATCGGCGGCACCCAGCGCCGCAGGCGCGTCGCCGAACCCTCCGAGCATTAGAACCACCCCCGCGGTGATGGTCAGGGCCGTTCGCACGGCGCGTCCGATCATTGCGCACCTCCCATCGCGACCGTAGTCCAGCCTCGGCGCTCGCCGCCTTCGAGCTCGGCCAGCGCGGTCACCCACGTGTAGCCGCCTTCCCGACTCAACGTACGGCGCGTCGGTTCGAGCTTCATCACCATCTCGGGCGGAATATTTGGCCCGATGTTGACGTCGGGGCCGAACGTGTGCAGGAACCACCGCTGGTGTGCGGGCGTTTCGGCCTCGAAGGTCAGGTGGCGCAGGCCAACCGCCTCCACGAGGTCCACGATGTAGCGCGCGGTCGGCAGGTGTCCGTCGGGACCGAGCAGCAGATCGGTGTAGGACCGCTCCACGACGACCTTCGTCGCCCCCCACTCGAGGAGCTGGCGAATCTCGGCGACGAGCTCTTCCAGGTCCGGCGCCGCGCCCGGGTATTTGTCGCCCACCTCCCACAACACCTTGAGCCCCGTGCGACCGGCCTGCCGCAACACCTCGCGGCGCGTCGGCGGGGCGATGGTGATCATGTTCTCCGAACACTCCACGGCCGAGCACCCGAACGCGGCGATCGCGTCAAAGTACCGATCGACAAGGCCCTTGATCATGGCGATCTCAAAGACGATCCCGCCGGGGAGCACATCGATCGCGTGTTGCCGGTAGAGCCGGACCTTCCGGCTCGTGAGATCGTTCGAGTCGCGGCTCGCGGTGAGCACGAAGAAGTGCCGCAACTTCATGTAGTCGATGAACGGCCCCACCGACTCCACCAGCGCCTTCGCGGTCTCGAATCCCAGACCGTCATCCCGCGCGATCGTGATCCCGGTGTCGCGCGGCTTCCCCGGCCGATCAGGAACCGGCAGAAACGACAACACTCGATCCATGGTCCAGTCCTCCTCCCTGTGCCTCACGCGCATCCCGCCTCTCCGGCGCGGGCGCGGCCCCCACCTGCTCCCGTGCCACCTCTCGTGCGTACCGCCGGCGGTGCGACGGCCTGCTGCGGGCCGTGCCCGTCGCCCCGGCGGGAGCCTCCCACGCCATGTTGGGGCGGTGCGCGTCGCGAACGTCCGGATGCGGGCAGGCTCCGCGCTCCACCCGTGCACGGCCGTGGCACTCGGCGACCGGCCGCTAGGAGCACCGGTAACGCTCCACTTTGCCGGGATCCAGGGTCACCCCGAGGCCGGGGCCCTGGGGCACCGCCACGATGCCGTCGATCATCTCGATGTCGTGCGTGATGATGTCGTCCGCGAGTCGCTCGCGCGGCGTCCCGTATCCAACCGGTTCGGACAGGTTGGGCAGGGCGGCGGCAAAGTGCAGGATCGCCGCCGTGCCCGGCCCGAGCGGGTGCTTGCTGCCGAGCGTTACGGGGAGGCCGGCGGCCTCGGCGGTCTCGGCGATCTTTCGCGAGAGGTAGAAGCCGCCGTTCTTGATCACCTTGATGCAGACGACGTCGGCCGCCCGCTCGCGGGCCAGCCGGATCACGTCCGGCGGCGTCCACGCACTCTCATCCGCGATCACCGGGATCTCCAGCGCGTCGGCGACCTTGGCCATCCCGTCAAAGTCCCACCACGCGCACGGCTGCTCCACCGCCCGAATGTGGTAGCGCTGTTCCATGCGGCGCAGCACCGGCACCGCGACGTCCGCAGTGTATCCGCCGTTCACGTCCACCTCGAGCGGATAGTCCGTCCCGACCGCGTCGCGGACCGCGGCCACGCACTCGAGATCCGCGCGCGGATCAAACCCGGCCTTCACGGTAAGGCATGCGTACCCGTCGGCCTTCTTCCGAAGCGCGTCGGCGGCGACCGCGGCCGGCGTGCCGATGCTCAGGCTGCGCGACACCGAGACCCGGTCGCGAAACGCGCCGCCCAGGAGCTTGTAGACGGGAATACCGTACGCGTGGCCCAACAGATCAAACAGGGCGTTGTCCACGCCGCACTTGGCGCACAGGAACCCCGTCCGACCCCAGTTCGCGCGCTCCAGCGCCGCGATCGCCCCCGCGACGTCATGCGGGTCGCGGCCGAGCAGCAGCGGCGCAAAGTATGAGCGAATCGAGGACACGATCGCCTCCACCGTTTCGCCGCCGCGCTCGGGCACCGTGACGCCGGTCTCCCCGATCCCGGTCACACCCGTGTCGCTGCGCGCCTCGACGAGGACCCGGCGGGCCTTTCGCACCGTGCCCGGCGAGATGGTGTAGGGCGTCTTGTACGGCACCTCGACGAGGTAGGCGTCGATCGCGATGATCTTCATGCGCACCCCTTCCTGGTACTAGATGTCGGCCGCGATGCACGGTATCCTAGCGTGCGCGAGATGCGGTCCGCCGCGGCGACGACCGCCGGCGCCGCCCGTTCCATCGCGCGCCGCGTCCACCGGGAGGTCGGTCCGGCGCATGCCAGAACCGCGATCACCGTGCCCAGCGCGTCGCGCACCGGCGCCGCGACCCCCGACACGTTCACGGCACGCTCATCGACGCTGACCGCATAGCCGGCCCGGCGGACGCGCGCCAGTTCAGCGCGGAACTTCCGAGCATCCGTGATCGTGTGCGCCGTGAGCGCCCGCAGGCCGGCGCGCAGGTAGCGGTCGAGATCGTCCGCCGGCGCGTGCGCGAGCAGAACCTTCCCGGCCGACCCCGCGTGCAGCGGCAGCGGCACGCCGAGCGCGGCGACCCAGCGCAACTCCTGCGGGCTCGGGACGACCTCGATGCAGACCCGATGGTCGCCCGAGCGAATGTGCAGCCCCACGGTCTCCCGCGTCGAGCTCACGAGCTCCCGCATCACCGGCAGCGCGACGCCGCGCAGGCTCATCCATCCCGTCGCGAGCTGCGCGAGCGCGAGCACGCGCGGCCCGGGGCGGTACCCCACCCCGGATTCGTCCAGCGCCACGATGCCGGCGCCGGCGAGCGTGGAGAACAGACGCGAGACCGTGCTGCGCGTCAGGCCCAGCCGCCGGCTCGCCTCGCCGACGCGGATCACCGGGTGTTCGGACGAAAACAGCGCCAGCAACTGACCGGCCTTGGCGATCGACCGGATGGCGGTCACGCTGTCACGTCCAGCGGCTCGGTGATGTCGGCGGGGGCGCATCGCCGCCTCATACAAACATCATGCCGCCGTTCACGAGAATCGTCTGGCCCGTCACGTAGCCGGCGGCTTCGGAACAGAGGAAGGCGCACACGGCCGCGACCTCCTCGGCGCTACCGGGCCGTCCCGCCGGG
Organism: bacterium; assembly: GCA_035295165.1. NCBI lineage: Bacteria > bacterium. The sequence goes on along the minus strand of DATGJN010000013.1, from coordinate 7,063 downwards.
ACCCGGTCCAGCCATCGACGGCGGAACTCGGGGTCGAGCGCCCCCGTTTCGTCGTCGTAGTACGGCCGTTCGTGGCTCCGCTCGAGAAGACCGGGCGCCACGTGGTTGCACGTGATCCCGAACTCCGCGAACTCGTTCGCCACGGCGCGCGTGAATCCGACCAGGCCGCCCTTCGCCGCGGCGTTCGCCGACTTGTATTTCGTGCCCCGAAGGCCCGCCTGCCCTCCGACGTTGACGATGCGGCCCCACCGCCGTCCGACCATGGCATCGACGAGTTCGCGAACACAATAGAAGGCGCTGAACAGGCTCGTCCGCAGTATGAGATCCCACTGTTCGTCGGTCGTTTCGCGAAGACGGTGCATCGGGGCGATCCCGACGTTGTTGACCAGGATGTCGATTCCGCCGGTGCGCTCGAGAACCTCGCGCCCGAGCGCCCGGACCTGGTCCGGGTTGGAGACGTCGGCGACGACCAGGCACGCGTCGACGCCCCGGCCGGTGAGCGCGTTCACCACGGCCTCGCCCTCCGCACGCGCCGCGCGCACGTTGACCACCACGTTGACGCCCTCGCGCGCCAGTGCGTCCGCCACGGCCGCCCCGATGTTTCGGCCGGAGCCGGTGACCAGGGCCCACTTGCCGCGTAGCGCCATCGGTCCCTTTCCCCCCCGGTTACGCCCTCGCGTGCGCCGCGCGCGTGGCGATGTCGCTTGTCGCGGCGGTCGCTTTCGCCAGATCCGACTGGACGACGGGCGCGTCGAAGGACGGGTCGACGTGCCCGTCGTGGCGCGAGAAGGTGTCCCACGCCGGCGTCGCGCGGACAGCGTCGACCGCGGCGGACAGGGCTGCCAACGCGCCCGCCCGGCCGCCGGGGCGCGCCAACAGACCGCCAGTCACGAACCGAATGCCCGTCGTCCGCACGCGGGTACTGCCGTCCGCAGGCCCGCGAATCATGACGCCCCCCTGGCCGTGCCGGCGCGGACCGGGTCGGCGATCGGTCCCGCCGTCCGTGCGGTGGAGCCCGGGGAGGTCCATCGCCGGAGCCACCGGCCGACGGCCGTGACGCGCGCGGCCCGATCCACGCCCCGGACCATGTCGATGAACCTCCGGGCGTGCAGTCGGTCGGCGTCGCCGCCGAGCAACCCAAGAAATTTCGCCGTCAGCGCATCGGGGGCGATCGGATTCTGCGGCGATCCGCTCGGCCAACGCACCTGCGTGCTCCGCGCCGTGTCATCCTGAAAACGGACGGTTACGCGGGACTGCATCATCGCGGGATGGTGAGACGTAAACGCGGCGTTTGCCGACACGCGCACGCGCCGCGCCAGAGCCCGGACGGTCGGCCGCTCGCGGGCAGGTGCCGCGAAGCTCTCCAGGGTCAGGGCGTTGTCGAGCAGCGCGGACGCGACGCAAAACGGAATGTTCAGTTGAGCAGCGAGCGCGGAGTCACGCGGCTCCGTCGTGACCAGCCACTCCTGGAACGCGTACTCGTAGGTCTCGACCTCCACCGCTGCGACGCGCTCGGGATTCACCGAGGTCGCACCGCGGATTGCAAGCGCCGCGTCGATGGCACCGTGCGCCTGACGGCACGCCGGATAGGGCTTGATGTAGCATTCCAGCAGCGCGAGCCAGGGCCGGTCGGCGAGGTCTGACCGCTGCTGACCGCCCTCGCCGCCGAGCGTCGCCAGAAACCCGAACCGGCCGTCGACGCTATCCCGCGCACCGCGCAGCCCCTCCCGCGCGAGGAGGGCGGCGTGGACGCCGTTCCTCGCGGCCAGACCGGCGTGGAGGTGCTTGGTGGGCGCCCCGTCGGCGCGATACTGCGCCAGCCCGGCCGCCTGCGTGCACGCCAGGTGTGCAGCGTCCACAATCTGCGCGTCCGAGAGCGCAAGCGCGAGCCCCGCGGCGACCGCTGCTGCCACGGTGTTGCACGTGCCGGTCGGGTGGTACCCGCGCTCGCGGTGGGCGCGCCCGGCTAGTTGACTCAGCCACACCGCGACTGCATATCCGCCGACGACGGCGCCGATGAACGCCGCGCCGCTCGCGCCCTCCGACTCGGCGCACGCGAACGCGGCGGGCACGACCACCGCGCCAGGGTGGATCCACAGGTGTCCGTCGTCGAGGTCGATGCTGTGCGCGGCCACGGCGTTCGCGCAGGCCGCGCTCACGGGATCCGTGGTGCGGCGTCCCGCGATCACGGTCGCGCGACCGCGACCGCCGACGGCCTGCACCACGCGACGCACCGCGCCCGCGTGATCGGTGCGCGCCCCGGCGATGGCGACCCCCACGGTGTCCAGCACGTGGGTCGTCGCGGCGACGATGGCGTCGGCGGGCCACGGGCCGCTTCGTGCGGCCGCGGCGATCCGCCGGATGGTCTCGGCGCCGGTCATCGCCGGCGCGCCGGGTCCATGGCCGGACCCGGCCACGAGCCCACGGCGGCGCGGCCACGTGGGGCGGTCGTCAACGCGAATCTCCTCCTTCACGCCCCGCCGGTTGCGGCCCAGATGGCGGTGCGCGTTGTTGCATAATGCGCAACACAGTGCAGATCACCCTGTCTTCCGTTCGCAGACCCCGGGCAGATTCCTGCCCCGCGGGCGCACGGGCGGCGACCCCGGAGATGCGAGCGACGTTCTCGCCCAAAGGCGCCGTGCTATAATGCGACACGACGATTCGTGCGACGCGGTTCCGGACGTGCCACGGATCCACGGAGGTGACGGTCGCATGCAGCGACGCGTCCGAGCGGTCGTGATGCGGGGCGGAACGAGTCGGGCAGTGTTCTTCCACGAAGCCGACCTCCCGCGAGACGCCGAGACCAGAGACCGGGTCATCCTGAAGATCTTCGGGGGCGGGGATCCCTACGGCCGGCAAATCGATGGCCTCGGCGGCGCCACGTCCGTCACGAGCAAGACCGCGATCATCGGCCCCGCCTCCGTCCCCGACGCGGACGTGGATTACACCTTCGGCCAGGTCGGCGTCACGTCACCGCTCATCGACTACGGCGGCAACTGCGGCAACATCTCGTCCGCCGTCGGCCCCTTTGCCATCGAGGAGGGACTCGTGCGGGCCACCGACCCCGTGACCACGGTCCGCATCTGGCAAACGAACACCCGCAAGCTCATCGTCGCGCGCGTGCCCACCGACGATGGAGCCCCGCAGGTCGAGGGCGATCTTGCGATCGACGGCGTACCGGGCACCGGCGCCATGATTCAGTTGGAGTTCATCAACCCGGCCGGGGCGATGACGGGCCACCTGCTCCCGACCCGTCTGCCGGTCGAGTCCCTGGACGTGCCGGGAGTTGGGCCGGTCACCGTGTCGCTGGTCGACGCCGCGAACCCCGTGGTGTTCCTGCGCCCCGCCGATCTCGGACTTCGCGGACCGGAACTGCCGGACCAAGTCGACCGCGATCCGGCGATGCTGGCGAAGATCGAGGCGGTCCGCGCCCACGCCGCGGTCCGCTTCGGCCTCGCCACGACGCCAGAGGACGCGACCGCGACGAGCCCGGGCGTGCCGAAAGTCGCGTTCGTCTCCCCGCCCGCAGCATACACGTCCGTCCGCGGGGACCAGGTCGCCGCGGACGACATCGACCTCGTCGGCCGCATCATGACCATGGGGCGGCTGCACCGGACGTACGCGTTGACCGGCGCGATCTGCACCGCCGTCGCCGCCCACGTCGAGGGCACGCTCGTCCACGCGGCCGCGCGCCCCGGTGACCCAGGAGCGCGGACGCTGAGGATCGGCCACCCGTCGGGGGTCATCGAAGTTGGCGCCGAGGTCCGGCGGCGCGACGGCGAATGGCTCGTCGACCGGGTGATCACCCGCAGGACCGCGCGGCGTCTTATGGAAGGGGTCGCGCTCGTCCCACCGTCGGTCTGGCCCGAGAGCGTCGAGCGCGGTGAGGCCGCGCGAACCCCAGGCCGCGGACGGCGGTGACCGGGCGCCCCGTCAGTCGTCGTCGAACGGCAGGCCGACGTAGTTCTCGGCGAGCGCCGTCGACGCGGCCCGGGAGCCGGTGATGTAATCGAGCTCGGCGCGGTGGAGCCGGTCGAAGAACTCCCCATCGCTGGACCGGTGGAGCATCGACGTCATCCACCACGAGAACCGCTGCACCTTCCACACGCGTCGCAGGCAGACGTCGGAATAGCGCGCCAAGAGATCGGTCCGCCCCGTTGTGTAGAATGTCTCGAGCGCCCGAGCGAGAACCGCGACGTCGGCGGCCGCGAGATTGAGCCCCTTGGCGCCCGTCGGCGGCACGATGTGCGCGGCGTCGCCTACGAGGAAGAGACGTTCGTACTGCATCGGCGCGACGACGAAGCTGCGCATCGCGGTAATCCCCTTCTGCACCACCGGTCCGTCCCTGAGCGTCCAGGCATCGTCCCGCTCGAACCGCCGCCGCAGTTCGTCCCAGATCCGCTCGTCCGACCACCCGTTGATGTCCTCGTCCGGAGCGCACTGCAGGTAGAGGCGAGACAATTCCGGCGACCGCATGCTGAGGAGCGCGAACCCGCGCTCGTGGCTCGAGTAAATCAGCTCATCGGACGCGGGCGGCACCTGGGCGAGAATACCGAGCCAGGCGAGCGGGAACGTGTGCTCGTAGGCCGTGAGCACGCCGGCCGGTACCGTCGGGCGGCAGACCCCGTGAAACCCGTCGCACCCGGCGATGAAGTCGCACCGAAGGTCCTGGGCCACCCCGCCGCGGTCAAAGCGGATCCGCGGTGCGGGCGTGTCGACGTCGAGCACCTCGACGTCCTGGACATCGAAAAAGATGCCGCCGCCCGCGCTCAGGCGGGCCGCGATCAGATCCTTCACGACCTCGTGCTGGCCGTATACGGTGATCGTCCGCCCGCCGGTGAGCCCGCTCAGGTCGATCCGATGATCGCGACCGCCGAAACGCAGCACGATGCCGTGGTGCACGAGTCCTTCGCGCGCCATGCGCGCGCCCACGCCCGACGCCGACAGGAGATCCGCCGTGCCCTGCTCGAGCACCCCCGCGCGAATGCGGGTCTCGCAGTACTGCCGGCTTCGGATCTCCACGACGACGGATTCGATCCCGCGCAGATGGAGCAGATGCGAGAGCAGCAGCCCTGAGGGCCCCGCTCCCACGATGCCCACCTGGGTACGCATCGCTACGCCCCGCCGGCCTCCGCCGCCTGCACCGTCCGATGGTGCGCCAGCGCCCGATCGATAAACGCCTCGGCGCTCCCGAGGTACTCGGATGCGTCGAACGCCCGCGCCATCGCGTCCGGAGTGAGTGCCGCGCGAATCCGCTCGTCTTGCGCGGCGACGGTACGGAGGTCGGCGCCGGTCCCGGCGGCGCGATCGCAGGCGGCCTGCACGAGCCGGTACGCCGCGTCCCGCCCCACGTGCGGTGCAAGCGCCATCGTCAGCGCCTCCGCCATGATCAACCCGCCCGTCAGCGCCAGGTTCGCCGCCATCCGGCCGGGGGCGGCGGCGAGGACGCGCAGCGCGCGGGCGACTCCCTCCACCGCGCCCCCGGTGAACCGAAAGAGCTCGGGCACCGCCCGCCACTCCGCCTGCCAGCCGCCGACTGCGCGCTCGTGCTCCTGCGCCATCGCGTGAAAGATCACGGGCACGACGCCGATCGCGAGCCGCGCGGCGGCGAGCGCGGCGGTCGCGTCCACCGGGTTGCGCTTGTGGGGCATCGCGGAGGAGCGGCCCGCCTCCCCCGGCGCGGGCGCCACTTCCCCGACCTCGGTCTGCGCGAGCAGCGCCACATCGGTCGCGATCTTCGCCATCGCCCCCGCGGCGATACCGAGCGAGGCGGCGACCTCCGCGATCCGGTCGCGCTCGGCGTGCCACGGAAGCTCGGGCACCGCGAGCCCCAATTCCGCGGCCAGCAACTCCATGACGCGGACGCCGTTCCGGTCGAGCGACGCGAGCGTGCCCGCCGCGCCGCCGAACTGAACGGCGAGGGTACGCACCCGCAGCCTGGCCAGCCGCTCCGCCGAGCGCGTCACCAGCCCGAGCCAACGCGCCGCCTTCAGCCCGAACGTGATCGGCACGGCCTGCTGCAGGAGCGTTCGGCCGACCATCGGCGTCCGCCGGTGCCGCTCCGCCAAGGCGGCGCACGCCGACGCGACGTCCAACATCCGCGCGGTCACGTGGCGAAGGCCGTCGCGCATCTGCAGCACCGCGGCGGTGTCGATCACGTCCTGGCTCGTGGCGCCCCAATGGACGAAGCGGCCCGCCTCGCCGCCGACGAGCGCGGTCAGCATGCGCGCGAGAGGCACCGCGGGAGAGGCGGCCAGCACCGCGTCCCGGTACACCGCCTCGACGTCGAACAGATCGAGCCGACAGCAGGCGGCGATCGCGGCGGCCGCGTCGGCAGGGATCAGCCCCGCGCGCGCCTCGGCGCGCGCCAGCGCGGCCTCGACATCGAGCATTCGCTGCAGGTGCGCCGGGGCCGAGAACAAACGCGACAGCTCCGGCGACGCGAACATCGCCTCGCCGAGATCGGTCACCCCAGGGACCACGCCGGGCTCCGCCGGCCTACATGATGCCGCGGCCGGGATCGCGGGAACACCGCGGGCGTCAGGCCCCCGGAGAAGTGGCGACCTGTTCCACGCGGCACCACATCCGCCACGCTGCGCGACCTCCCATCACGAGGAAATCCCCGCGGCGCGGGCCGGGGGAGGACGTCACAGATCGAAGAAGACCGTCTCCGCGTCGCCCTGGAGCACGATGTCGAAGCGGTAGACGACATGGCCGCCGGTCGCCCCACGCGCGGCGACCAGGCTGCGTCGCCGGTGCTCGGGAACTCGTTGCAGGATCGGATCCTCGAGGTTTCCCGGCTCGTCCTCGAAGTAGATCCGCGTCAGCAGGTGGTTGAGGAGGCCGCGCGCGGAGACCGCGACGTTGATGTGAGGCGCCTGCCACGTCTCCGCGGTGAACGGCACGAGGCCGGGCTTCACGGTCTCGAACCAATACGCCCCGGCATCGTCGGTGGCCGCGCGTCCGAACCCGACAAAGGCGGGGTCGAGCGGCACCGACCGCCGGTCGATCGGGTGCCGGTAACGCCCGCGGGCGTTGGCCTGCCAGATCTCTACGATCGCGT
>DATGJN010000012.1 GCA_035295165.1 bacterium | reverse complement strand
AAGATCGGTTCTACCGGAAATCTCAGTCCGGGCGCGACCCCCTGCTCTCTGTGTCCGGTTCTCACCCCCTAAATCGCGCTGTAGCCCTTCCTGTGTAAGGCTTGGTGGAGACGACGGGATTCGAACCCGTGACCCCCTGCTTGCAAAGCAGATGACTTAGCCCCCTCCTGCAGACCTTGCGAATCAAGCCTCCGAGCAGGGTGAGCATCTGCTTTCACGCGCCCGGTCGACACGACCATCACCTCCTCAATTTTGCCACATTGTAACCTGGGAGTCGCTTCTGTGCCAATCGCCGGCCCGAACGAGGTGCCCCTGGCTCAAGGGTATCTCGTGGTCCCCCCCCGATTTGGTAGGGATATCGTGGAGTATAGTACGCGTGTTCGTGCCCATGCGCAAAGCCATGAAAATTTCTTGGATATTTTTGCGGTACCCCCTTGACACGATAGGCGTGGTTGAAGCCTCGGTTTTTTGCCCAGCGACAACTGGAGCACTCCTGCTCCAACGCTGGCTCTCCAGCGCAAAAATCAGGCCCAAAAGGTGGGTGTGCTATGATGTTTGCAGCCTGAGCGATGTGCCAAGTCGTCGGGTGTTTTTGTTGGGGGGCCGAAAACCCGCTCGTCGAGCGACCATTGCACGAGTGGCGCCCCCAGCGCCAAGGAAACGAGAGGGGCCCGAGCGGCGGCGGCCCCTACACCGAGTGCCTTGCGACGTCTCTGTCGCTGGGCGTTTTTTATGGGGTGCGACGGGATGGTCCGTGGACCTTTGGCACCTTGGATGGTTCGCGACGGTAGGAAGGACATCGCGGGCCCCTGCGAGACGCGGCGGGGCCGGGACGCGACGCCGGATGCGCTGTTCCTTTCCGACAGCCTCCCCATGCGTGTCGACACCGTGGAGATGTTCCTGGCCAATCGCCGCGCAACCGGTTGCTCCGGTCGCACCCTCGACGTGTATGGCTGGAACCTCCGGCGCGCCGAGGCGGCGATGGGCTGGCCGCTGACCGCGCGCGGTTCAGTGGAGATAGAGCGGTACCTCGCGAGCTTGCATGGACGGATGAAACCAGTCAGCGTCCACCAGGTGTTCCGGACGCTCCGGACTTTCTTCACTTGGTCCGTCCAGGCGGGCCTGATCCAGGAGTCGCCCATGCGTGGGCTCACGATGAAGTCACCGAAAACACTCCCGCGCGTTCCGAGCGACGACGCGGTCCGCGCGCTCCTCGCCGCCTGCCCCAACACGTTCGAAGGCCTGCGCAATCGCGCTATTGTGGCACTCCTCGCCGACTCGGGCCTCCGGATCGGCGAGGCGCTGCGGTTGCGGATCGCAGACGTGAACTTCGCGAGCCTGACGATACTGGTCCGCGGAGGCAAGGGAGGCAAGGACGGCGTGGGCCACTTCGATCTCGACGCCGCTCACGCGCTTCGTCGGTGGCTCATGTTGCGCCGCGGTCTAGCGGCCGACGACTATGTGTTTGCGGATCGCCAGGGACGACCACTCTCACGAAAACACGGGACGCACATCCTGCACAGGTTGTCCAAGTGCGCGGGTCTCGACCCCAAGATCGGCCCGCACCAGCTTAGGCATTACGCTGCAACGAGCATCCTCCGACAGACTGGGGACTTGGAGCTCGTCCGGCGCGTGCTGCGGCACGAGAGCTTGACCATGGCACTCCGCTATACCCACCTGACAGCGACCGACGTGAGCGCCAAGTTCAGGCGGGCGTCACCACTCAACAACCTGCGGGCCGGGCGGTGATGCAGATGCGATGACAGTGGCCGACGCGGGGACCAGAGGTCTGTATCTTGCAAGCGATAAGGAGATGATTCAGATGGCAAGCAAGGGTGCTACCAGGCGCACGGGAACAACGCCCGACGTTAGCACGCTCCTCTCAGAGAGCGTCGAATTCCTGGAGCGGTTTGTGGTCCTCCCTTCGCCGCACGAGCCACTCGCGATAGCACTGTGGGTGGCGCACACTCATGCGATCGACGCCGCAGATGCTACCCCGTACCTCGCTGTCACCTCCCCCGAGAAACAATCTGGAAAGACTCGTCTTCTGGAAGTCCTCGAGCTGCTCGTAGCACGGCCCTGGCGAGTGGTCCTACCGAGTGACGCCGTGATGTTTCGCAAGATTGCTGTCGATCGCTCGACCCTTCTGCTCGACGAGGTGGATGCCATCTTCGGCGACAAGGCGGGCAGGTACGAGGCACTCCGGGCAATGTTAAATGCTGGGCACCGGCGTGGAGCGAAGATCCCTCGTTGCGACGGCCAGACGTTGCAGGTGAGGGAGTTCGAAGTGTTTGGCCCCAAGACCATCGCCGCCATCGGCGACCTGCCCGACACTGTGGCGGACCGGAGTATCCCCATCCGGTTGGCTCGCAGGGCTCGCGACGAGCGCGTGGAGCAGTTTCGCTACCGTCAGGTTGCCCGCGAGGCGGCGCCGCTTCGCGGAGCGCTGGCGCACTGGGCCAAGTCGGCAGACAAGGTCCTTCGGGCCGCTCGGCCGAGCATTCCCGAGTCCCTGAGCGACCGCGCTGCGGACGGCTGGGAGCCCCTCCTCGCTGTCGCGGACGCGGCCGGGGGGGAGTGGCCGCGCTTGGGTAGAGAGGCAGCAGTGGCCCTTCACGGGAGCCTCGCAGCCCTGGATCCAACGACGGGAGTCTTGCTCCTCAGAGCGATTCGTGAGATCTTTCACGACCTCAGCGTGGATCGGATCTCGACCGGAAAGCTGGTGCGGAGGCTGGTCATCCGCGACGAGGGGCCCTGGGCGGACTGGTGGGAGGAGAAGGTCCGTGACGGCAACAGGCGCGGCCCGGGGGCTCTCCTCGCTAGGCTTCTTCGCCGTTACGGAATCACATCTCGTCCCGTTCGAATCAATGGGACGGTGCGAAAGGGATATAAGAAGGCTCAGTTCCAGGACGCCTTCAGCCGTTACCTGCCACCGGAGTAGCGAGCAAGGTTACGAAGTTACATGAAGGTACGGCGCGAGTTCACGCTGCACCCTGGCTGTGCCGCGCTTAGGGAACAACGCTGACCCACAAACCACCCCTCGAAGAGGTGTAACCTTGTAACCTCGTTTGGGTCGGTTTGGAGAGGAGGATGGACTAGGGCACGTTGCGCATGGAAACGCGCTAGGGCGCTTATGGAGGCCCGATTGCTCTCGCGCCAATAATAGTCAAAGACAAGCACGTCAGGGGTTCCCGAAACATCCTACCGATACGCTGAGAGTGCCGCCGCCGACGCTACCTGATAGTGGCGGAATCGTCCGATGGCGACTCCGCGGTAGGATCGCGAGAAAGGCAAGCCGATGATTCAACCGATGATGGCACGGAGACTGCACGGCAAAGGTGAGGTGAACGGGAGTCATGGCGAAGAAGTACGTGCTCGAACGGTTCACTGAGGGTGAGTTCGTACCTTGGACATTGAGGGACCTGGAACCTGAGGTGTACAAAGAGGAGCCGCTCACGTTTGATAACGAGGACAGCGCCAAGCGAACTGGGGTCGTACTGTCCGCGAGGCGCAAGCGGACAGTGTACTTGGTGCAGGTCGTGGACGGCGATGACCTGAGGATTGCCTACCCCGAGGTGGCGAAGGAGGAGTGTGTCACGCTTCGTCGCGTGATTGCCAAATTTACTAGGGCGCGGAAGTGGGTGCCTAGTACGATGGTGTCCATCACGGTGTCGGCTAGAGACGACCTTGACGACCTTCGTGAGGTACCGGGTGGGTTGACCCTCGCGGACACCGGATCAATTATTGATAAGGAGCTCGCACTCAGGAGGCTGGTCGCCGAGATCACGGACAGCCGTTAGTGTGTGGCGGGCCTCCGGCTCATCGGTTCTGGGGGCGATCGCCTGCCGTAGCCCGCACCTAACCCACGGATTCTGCCCTCGTCGACGCGAGGTCGTCCAGGGAGACGGGTGGTCAGGGGCGCTAGATGGTTCGTGAAGCTCCCCTACGGCGCAAGAAGAGTTGACGAGATCCTGGGGACGCGGTGAGCACCATGGGACGCGGGGTGTACCGATCGTCGAGCGCGCGAAGTCTGACCTGGCAGCACCGGTGACGAAGACCGCGCATCGGGAAACCATCGAGCGACTGGCAAGCGAGCAGTCAACCCGTGGCGAACGTGGGGGGAGCAGGCAGCGAGCTGGCACCTGAACGTCTCAAAACGGCACATAGCGTGCCGGAAGGTCGATGGCGGCAGCGGCAGCGCAAGGATGGCGTTGTGACGGCGCGAGGCCCGCCAGTCGGCGCAGAAGCCCCCGGCTACGAACCAGCCGACAATCGGATGCTTCGACTGGCGATCCTCGGGGGCGCGGTTGGGGCGGCACGGGGCCCGTGCGGGACGCGTCGGGCGGCCGGTCGAGGGAGGAACGGAGATGAGCCGCGGGGAGGGCTGCCGGCTCCGACGTGGCACTCGCCGCGCCGACGCCCGAGGGCTGCAGGCCCCGTCTACGACGCCGCGATGGGGGTCTCGGTCAGCCCAGGCCGCGTTCGGCTGGCTCGTGGGTACTCGGATGCCCCCCGGCCGACGAAAGGTGCCAGAGAGTAATCTCGGGGATTCGCATGGAATCCTCACCGGCAAGCCCTCCCGTTGAACCGGCCGAGCTGGACGGCCGGTTCACGGTTCGGCGAGCAGACGGATGGAGCATGTACCAGACGTCGAACCAGTGGACGCGATGGGAGGTCCGTGATGCCCGCGGACGGCGTGAAGCACGTTAAGGCGCTGCTCTTCGATGTGTTCGGCACGTGCGTCGACTGGAGATCCGGCGTGATCCGAGAAGCCGAAGCATTGGGCCGCAAGCACGGCCTCCGCGACGTGGACTGGGGCAAGTTCGCCGACGCATGGCGTGCGCTGTATCAGCCGCAGATGGAACGCGTGCGAACCGGGCAGCGCCCGTGGGTCAAGCTCGACATCCTGCACCGGGAGAGCCTGGAGATCGTGCTCCGCGACTTCGGCATCTCGGGGATCGGGGCCGCCGAGCTAGATGAGTTTAACCGCGTCTGGCACCGGCTCGATCCGTGGCCGGACGCGGTCGAGGGGCTGGCGCGGCTCAAGGGCAAGTACGTCATCGCGCCCAACTCAAACGGCCACATCGCGCTGCTCCTGCACATGGCTAAGCGCGCGGGGTTGCCCTGGGATGCCATCCTCGGGGCCGAGGTCGCCCGGGCCTATAAGCCCCTGCCCGAGGAGTACCTGCGGAACGTCGAGGCGCTTGACCTGACGCCCCCGGAGGCGATGATGGTGGCGGCCCATCACCACGACCTGGACGCGGCGCGCGCGTGCGGCCTGCGGGCCGCGTTCGTGGCTCGCCCGCGCGAGTTCGGCCTCGAGCAGGCCGTGGATCTGCTGCCGCAGAGCGCTTACGACGTAGTCGCATCTGACTTCATCGATCTCGCTCGGCAACTCGGCTGCTGAGACCCGACAGGGGGAATCTCACGGCCTTGACAGGGGGTCGCTATCTGGGAAATCTGCGCTATCGGACATAGCGCCAGAGGCTGTCTTTGTATTAGAGGTCCGCTTATGCGCGGCGTAGAGCCCACCAGCGCGCAGTAGAACCCGCAAAATCTTCAAGGCGCTTCACGAGAAATTTCAGCACAACCAGCATCGCGAAAAGGATAAGGTAGTAGGAAGCTGTGTCAACCGGACCGAAGGGAAGGAACGGCGCTGTAGGCCTGCAGCGTTCGGTGCGCGAGGCAACAGCGCAAAGACCGAGACAGTCAAGAGGCCGAGCCACATGCGATTCGACACCTACGCCTACGTCGAGACGGCCGCGGCGAGCTCTTTTTTGATCGTCCGCATGGCTGTCTTCTCGTCCGCCTCCGAGTCGGCAAGTGTGGCATTATCCGCCAACAATAATCCGTCGCTGTTATAGACTCCGCGCTAGTTCCTCAACTGCCGCCCTCACCTGATTGTGCAAACGATCCAGATCGTCTTTGCGAACCAGTGCCATTCGGTTGTGTGCGCCTAGGTCGCCAAGGAACTTCAGATCTGGCAGAACGCGTTTCGTATTCCTGGTTAATCGTAACGCTGGTTCAGCCACCGCCTTGCCGATCAGCGCACCAAGTTCTACGTATTCGCCGCCAGCCTTGATGGTATCCGCTTTCCCGTGATATTCGAATGCTTCTATTACCAAGCTCTCAAGAAGGTGCCTGAGCATTGCGGCGCACGCACTGTAGCAAGCTGCATCGTAACACCTATTGGCCTCCCAGAGGATTTTTTGCATCACGCCGTGTCGGTCCTCGATGAGATCATTGGGAAGGAACGGAGCGGATGTTGACAGGACCGGGTTCGCTTCAGATGAATCCAGTTCGGCCGCAAGGTCTGACTTGAGCTTGAAATCGATCGCCTCAGCGAGGCGTAGCATTTCGGATAGATCGGACGGGAACATCTCAATGATTCGCGTCACCAGTGGTTCCATGGCCGCGAGTTGAAAGGCTACCCGTGCAAATCGCTCTTCCGGATAGTCTCGTCTCATCATGATGAAGCTCTTTCGCAATTCGGCCAGTATCGCGCGAGCTCTCGGCGCATAATAGCGGTGCGAAGCTAGGCTAGCCTTGCTCTTCTTTGCTTTTCGGACGATGCGTACAAACTCACCAACTGCGGCGACAAAATTGTCAGCCGATGACGTCCGCATGCGAAATTAATCTAGGGGTTCGAGTACTTCCAAATCTTTCTCTTGCCTTGTTGGACCCTTACCCTTCGCAATTGGTTCTTTGGTGGCCTGACTAGGGCCTGCAGTGCGCCACTAAGTGTTGTCAACGGATAGTGCCAACCATGCGCACTGAGCTCCTCCCTGACTTCCGAAATTGTCCTCTGTTTATTGAAGAACCCCTCATCTTTGAGAACCAGTATCCGTCCCGAGAGGGACCTTAGGCCTCCAATAGTGGCGCTTATCTTGCCCCCTGATGGTTTGGGCACCGCGGCCCGTTCGGATGTTGTCGCTGGTGCCATTTGAGAAGCTTCAAGGAGATGAGTGAGAACCACTTCAAAAGCCTTCACCTTCAATTCGCCATCGGGCATTTCGGCGACGGCTTGTTCCGCTTGCTTTCTAATCTCGACTAACCTCTTAGCGTCCATTGGGACCTTCCTCTCCATTGGAGTACGCCAACCGAATAAGAACAATGAGCAAGAATTTCCACCCTTGTTTGATTGGCCTTTCTTTCATCAACAGTTGACGGGTTTCCTCGATCTCGCAAGGACAAAGCTATCCCTTCCAGTTCACTTAGCCAGCGACCACCGCTGGCGGTTACCATAGCCTTCCACGCACTATTTTCGAGGAAAGGGCGGTCCTGGCGGCTTCTTCAAAAAAGCTCTTCCAGTCCATCGGAGTATCATGTCCTGGGGTCCCCCCGGCACGGTCGTCTCGGTTGAGCTCTCCAGACGGGGATGCCTCTGTAAGCAGCGCTTGCGCGTCCTCTTCCTCCGTGGGCTGTACAAAACCCTTGGGTCATGTACATGCTTACGCCTAGATTTTCTGAAAGCGATATGTCAACAAGCATACTGCCTAGCACAAGCCTTCCCACGGGTGCCCAGGGACCCGTTTTATGATCGGAGCATCGAGATTGTCAACCCAGACGGCAATGTGGGCCTGTAGGACTCTGCACTGGCCGATCATATAGGATTCAGCCGAAATGCTCCCCGCCGTTCACCTCGACAACCTCACCCGTGATGTGGGTCCCCATACGGGAGACTAGGTATAGAACCGCCGCGGCGCAATCCTCCGGAGTGCCTAGGCGACGAAGCGGTAACGACTGCCGAACCTTCTCAAGTAACTCGGGCGTACTAAATCGTTCATGAAACGGAGTTGCAGTCACGCCAGGCGCGACGGCATTTACCCGTATTCCCCGTGGCGCGAGTTCTTTCGCGAGACTCCTCGTGAGCGAAATGAGGCCCCCTTTGGAGGCCGCATACGCGAACGCGTGCAATCCGCCCCCGTTCAGGGCTGCAAGCGACGAGATATTGACTATTCGAGCGCCAGCAGAGAAGCGGGGTAGAGCCGCGCGCGTCGCGTGAAAGACACTGGTCAGGTTGAGATTGATCACATCGTCCCACAACTCCGACTCCATTTCATCAAACGGAACGCGCTTGAGTACCGAACCCGCATTGTTAACGAGAATATCGAGAGATCCGCCAAGCTGATCGATAGCGTCCGTGACGGCACGGCCGGCCACTTTGGGCTCGCGAAAATCGCCGCGCACTAGCGCCGCCCGTCGACCCCGCGCCCGGACTTCCGCAGCCGTCTGCTCCGCCTCTTTTTCATTTTCGGCATAGTGAATTCCCACATCGGCACCGGCTTCTGCAAACATGATAGCGGTTGCACGTCCAATACCGGTGCTCGATCCAGTGACTACCGCTCGCTGGTCGGCGAGATCGATCGTAAACACTGCGCGTCCTCCTTTCAAAGTGCGGCGCGACAACATGTCTATTGTGCCCGGCACAACGACCATTCTGCAGGCCGCGGGCGTGCCAAACCGGACATCCGCACTTGAGCGCGGCACCCGGGAGACCACGGTTCTAAACGCAAATCACCAGGAGCTTGAATCCCTATGTAATGGTCCATCCCCCATCAATCATGAGGACGCTTCCGGTAATGAACTTGCCAGCGTCTGAGCACAAGTACACGACTCCTGCCCCGATGTCCGACGGCTCCCCGAAGTGCCCCACACGTGTTTTCGCGAGCTGATCGGCGCGCACCTTAGGATCATTCAAACGGTCACGGGTCATTTCTGTGACGATAGTTCCGGGGCAAATTGCGTTCACAGTGACGCCACCAGGCGAGAGCTCCAAGGCCATTGATTTAGTCAACGTGACGATCGCGCCTTTCGACGTACAGTAGGCGGCATTGAGAGACGGCGTGATTGCGCCCACCGATCCGATGCTGATGATCCTGCCCCACTTGTTGCTTAGCATCAACGGCGCGACCATCTTGCTGCAAAGAAATGTTCCCTTTACGTTAATGGACATGATCCAGTCCCACTGCTCTTCGCTGACCTTCAGGATGCCACCCGGAACATGCACACCAGCGTTATTCACTAGGATGTCCACCTTGCCGAACTTTGCCGTACACTCGTTAAGCGTTTTCTCGATCTCGTCCGCCCGCGAGATGTCCATAGAACGCGGCAGGCAGTTCCCGCCCGCCTCGCTGATCAAGTCTGCAGTCACCCTTACCTTTTCGAGGTTCCGGCCGACGGCCACCACGGCTGCTCCCTCCGCCGCCAAGGAAAGAGCGATGCCTCTGCCGAGGCCGGATCCTGCTCCGGTCACAAGCGCTACTCGTCCTTTAAGCACACTCCCCACCTCATCACCTCCCACGGATTGTCCTTTCAGGCACCGTAGTCTATGCTCGCAAGCGCGGGTCAAGTTTGTCGCGCAGCCAATCGCCAAGAATGTTCACGGAGATCACCGTAACCGTGATGGCGGCACCGGGAAAGGTCGCGAGCCACCACGCGGATGTCAGATAGTCCCGTCCATCGCCGAGCATCCCTCCCCAGTCTGGCGTAAGCGGGTTGCCACCCAAGCCCAAGAAGCTCAGCCCCGCCGCGATGATGATCATGTTTGCGGTTTCGAGAGTGGCCACCACGACGACAGCCGAGGCAATGTTCGGAAAGACGTGCCTCGTCATGATGCGAGCGTTCGACCCCCCAAGCGCACGTAGCGCAGTAATGAATTCCTGTTCGCGCAGCGCAAGAACCTGGCCACGAACAAGCCGCGCGTACACCACCCAGCCCTGGATCACAAGAACGACAATCAGGTTCGGCAGCGATGTCCCCAAGACTACCATGAACACTATGGCAAACAGTATGAAAGGGATGGACAACTCGATGTCCGCTATTCTCATTGCGACATCGTCCAAGATCCCACCGTAATAGCCTGACGCAATGCCTATCGCGGTCCCTATCGCGCCTGAGCAAAGGACCGCGGTCGCTGCCACCGCGAGAGTAACCCGCCCGCCATAGATCATGCGACTGAGGATGTCGCGTCCTAGCTGATCCGTACCCAAGATGTGCATGCCGGGTCCCATCCATGCCCATGACGGGGGCCGCAGCGCTGCGGTCAGCTGCTGCTTGTACGGATCAGCGGGTGCAATTAACGGCGCTAGCGTCGCGCTCAATACCGTCGCAATGATGACACACAGTGCAGTCAGTACCGTCAGATCACTTCGTGAGAAGGGAGCGAACAGCGTGCGCGATTCCATCGCATTGGGGTTCAAGATCGCAATGCCTCTTTGATTACGAGGCATTCAACTATACCGGATCCGCGGGTCCAGATACGAGTAGAGAAGATCAATGCCGAAGTTCAGTACGATCACCAGCATCGATACGGTGATGACTATCGCCTCCACGAGGGGTACGTCGCGGTCGCCGATGGCTTGAATAGATAGCATTCCAACCCCGGGCCACGCGAATATTGTCTCGGTAATCACGGCTCCACCAAACAGGCTACCGAGCTGCAGTCCGACGATCGTCAGGATTGGGATCGCAGCGTTCTTCAAGGCGTGCCGGTAGAGGACGGTCTTGTTGGCCAGGCCTTTTGCACGTGCAGTAGTGACGTATTTCTCTACGATCACATCGAGGAGACTCGACCGGGTGAGTCTTGCGATGCGCGCCAAAGGATACATTGCGAGTGTGACGGCCGGCAGAACCAAGGATTCCAAACCACCGCGGCCGCTTGGTGGCAGCAGGCGCAATTCGACCGATACCACGAGCACCAGCATGATCCCAAGCCAAAAGAGCGGGATGCCTTGGGCCAGAAAAATGAGCAACATGGATGCTCGGGCAATCACGTTTCGAGGCTGCGCTGCAGAGAAGACACCGACGGGAATCGCTACGGCCACCGCCACAAACATTGCGGCCACCGTGAGCTCAAGGGTGGCCGGAAGGCGCTCAACAACCAGGGGGAATGCGGGTTGATTCCATCTGAGAGAGTTGCCCAGATCGCCGTGAATCGCACCGCGTAGGAAGCGCAGGTATTGTTCTGTTATCGGCAGATCGTACCCCAGTGCGTGCCGCAGCCGCGCTACATATTCTGGGGTGCCGAACGAACCGGCAGTAAACAACGCCACCGGATCGCCAGAGAGGAACGTCATGCCGAATATCACGGACGCAGTCGCCCATGCAGCAAAGGCGGAAGAGATCAGCCGCCGAACGATGTACGCGCCCACAAAGCCTCAGTCACTTTGACGCGTCTTCACAGCGAGACCATAGAGCGTCATCGAGTACCGTCCGTCGTCGCTCAACTTGACCGTTGGGGGGGCGGGTCAAGAACCGATCGCACCCGATGCCCTCGGCTGCAGCTGCCTTAGAGATCCCGTCGTACACAAGCGTCTCCGATCGTTTGCGCTCATCCCAGCTACGCGCCGAATTTGGCCTGATCAAAATACATGTACTCATCCGACCGCGGTGTCCATTGGAGCTTCTTGTTGATCCCGTAGATGTCTTGCTGATCATATAGAACGACCCATGCCGCTTGTTCATCAAGCCAGTACCGTTCGAGCGCCTGCTCAAGCACCGCTCGCTTCGCCACATTGAGCTCGCGGGTCTGGGCTTCCAGCATTGCATCACCCTGAGGAGTGTAAGTGTATTTCCACGTCCCCTTCGACCAGAATTGATTTCGCCACGTGAAATCTGGATCCCACCATATCGGTGCGTGGGACAGAATTTGCATCCCGGGCATTTTTCCACTGAACGCCTGGGTCAAAAAGGCACCCCACTCCATGGCATGAAGCGTCACGTCAATCCCGGCTTGTGCCCACTGGCCGACGAGTGCCTCGGCCAACTCCTTGTCCAACGCCAAACGTCCGACGCCGACGAAAAGGTCTGTCTTAAACCCCGACGGGACCCCCGCTTCTTTCATCAAGTCTTTAGCCTTCTGTATGTCAAAGCCGTAGCTTTGAACGTTTTTCGGCGCGTACCCAACCATGCCCGGACGCAAGATCCCTACCGCTCGAGACGCATGCCCGCCAAATACATTCTGAATGATCGAGTTCGTATCCGTTGCGTAAATGACGGCCTTACGCAGCCGCACGTCTTTGAGAACCGAATCGAACATGCTCATCTGCACGAAAACCCGTCGGGTGCTCGGTGTTGTCAATATGCGGACACCGGACTTCTGCACTTGATCGATCATTTGCGGTGGCACGTTGATGACAAGATCGGCCCGACCGGTCTGTACCATTGCGACGCGAGTAGAGTCTTCGGTCGCGGTCCGAAAGACAAGCTGTGGGATTTGCGGCGCGCCGCCCCAGTATTCCGAATTTGCGGCAAGGGTAATATGGTCGCCTTTCGCCCACTCGACGAACTTATACGGTCCCGTGCCCATTGGCTTTTGACCAAACAGATCTGGACCGGCGGCCTGGAAGTACTTAGGCGGGTACGCATATAGGAATGGCAGGGTTTCGGGAAGGACGGCACTGGGATCCTTAGTAATGATATCCACCGTGTAGTTGTCAACGGGCCGGACGTCTGAGATGAAGCTAAACCAACTCCCGGCAAACCCCTTGCTTGCATTGAACGCGTCAACCGAAACTTTGACGCTTACGCTATTGAATTCCTCGCCATCGTGGAATCGGATGCCCTGTCTGAGCCAGACACGCCAAGTTGTTGGATTGATGTTCCCCCAGCGCAGCGCGAGGCTGGGCTGAAGCTTGTGGTCCGGCGTGTACTTGGCAAGCGCCTCCATGATGTTGTATTGCACGGCGGTCGCTTGTGTGGTATCTACGCTGGGATCCAACGAGTTTACCGTACCACTGAGCACAACAGTGACCGGCTCGGCCGCCGCGCGCGACGAGAGTATCGACAAACCGCGCCCGGCAATCGCCCCGGCAACCCCCATTGTGGTGGCGAGAAACTGGCGTCGTCTCATCTTCGCACCTCCAGGGTTACCGCTCACTCAATCGCTTGATACTGACGATATATGGCATCTCGTTCGAGCATCGGTTTCACCAACGAGGCGAACTTATTACGGATCGCACTGGCACCGTACTTGTCGGACGCGCCGCGGTCCACCCAGCCCCCCATCACGAGCCACGGAGCGCCCGGCTCGATGGGTTCCATGCAGTGCGCAAACAGGTTGCCCGTGTACTCTCTCATCGCGGGTAAGATCTCGTCCCGATACAGCCGCCGACATTCATCGCGCCTTTCCTTGCGCACATCGATCAGTGCCGTTCTGATATGCATTGCCGCCCCCCTGATCAGATTCGGTTGCGCCGCCTTGATTGCGAGCCTCGCGACCTCCGATCCGCGAAAAGCGGCAAAGACGCCTCTTCGGCGGGGGTAGCTCAAACTACACCTCGCGCGTCGCAGCGTCCCAGGGTTCTCACGCTCAGGCCATCCAAACGACGCGCCGACGCTCGAACCCGAGCGCGTCCGAGATCGCATTCGCTGCGTCCATTACCAACCGCGAGTACTCAATGATCCGATCGGCGGTAAGATCGTTCCGGTAACCAGCGATCACCAAGCTTGCGCAGCACGCACCACTACCGTTAAGGATCGGGGCGCCCACTGAAAAGACATCCGCATCGATCTCACCTCGGTTAACCACAAATCCTCGCTCGCGTATGTCCAGCACTTCACGCCAAAAAGCCGTCGCGTCGATGGTTGGGGCCGACGCGTTGATTGCCTCTAGATAGCTCGCAATGGCGGCGTCATCCAGGTGCGCCAACAACGCCTTGCCGGCGGCCCCCTTGTGAAGAGGGCTCCTGTAGCCTAACCAATCGAAATTCCTGAAGACATTGGGGGGCGGGATGTGTTCGATCACGAGCATTTCGTTGCGGTGGCGCACGGCATAGTTGATGGTCTGGCGCGTCACTTCTGAGAGATGCCGCAGGTGAGGCTCGGCGACGCGAAGCATCTCGAATCGGCCAAGCACGCTGCCCGCCATCGCGATCGCCTCAAGGCCAAGATAATAGACGCCAGCAGCCTTGTCGTGTTCGGCGATGCCGGCATCCACGAGTTGAGCGAGTAGCCGCAGCGCTGTGCTTCTGTGGACCTGCAAGTCTTTGGCCAACTCGCCCAGCGATAAGCCCTGGTGGCGTTTCGTCAGAGCATGGATGATGCTACAAGCACGCCCTACTGATTTAATGGTGCGATGTCCAAGGCGGGCCTGCGATTGTGCCGTTCCGCGACGCTGGAGCACCACCTGCCCCCCCCAGAGGAAAGATGCAGCCATACTTCTGGCGCGGTGCTTGCATTCCTGCCAATGAATCGGTGAAATGCTGTCACTCAACCAACAACCACCAGATTTGTTGCACAATAACCAACAACGCTTCGCGTATTAATACAGTTGTGTGGCTCCCCCAAAGTGAGTACGCTAGGGAGCAGACCTCGCGGTGGCTACCCCGTTCGTTGGGGCGTCGACTCGCACACACCAAGGCGGAAACGGCAGACTTGTCGTGGGCAACTACGCGCTTAAGGGCTCCCCGTCGACCATTACTGGAGCAACCCGCCCAGCCAGGAACGCCTGCGCAAGCTTGCACAAGGCGCGATGATGCTCCAGGCGGCTTGGAGCACCAGAACTGGTCACCCAGTTGACTGTACAAGACGGAGTGGTTTTGTACAGTAGAAGACGCTACCAAACGCGTACAAGGGCGGCAGAATACCAACTATCCTTTGAGCGAACGCTCCAAGAAGTTCCGCCAATCCGGCGGACTTACTGGTGGGACTCAAGCCCATTCTAAGTTGCAAATAATGGAAGCGCCCCCGGTACCATCAGGCGATGCTCATTGCTGCGAGTAGATGCACTCGCGTTCATGCTGGATGGCTTCTCGTACCGGCACCCAAGAATACTACGGATACCAAATAGCTGGGGCACTCTGCCAGCGTGGGTATATGCGATGGCGCAAGGCGCACGGATACTTGTACGGGGGCACTTTCCGATCTCGAAAACAACGGGCGCATTAATCATTATAACGACATCAACGCGCACTTGGCTTTGGCTCGCACCGAGTCAACTGTCGCACTCACCATTGCCATGCGTGATCACCGCAGCGCCGAACTGACCCCCAGCAGTCCGACGAGAGCGAGAAACCCGAGGATCATCGTCTCGAACCCCCTCTCGGACATCCGTCCGACCAACGCGATCCCTGCGACGAACCCTAGCGCCATCGCCGGCAGCAGCTTCGCGGCAAGCGCGAGCGTGGACGTGTTGATCGTTCCGCCGAGAGCGAGAAGTACCAGGCTCGTCACGGTCGCCAGGAACACGTAGACGACCATGTTGCCGCGAAACCGTGCCATGGACAGGCGGCGCGCCACGAGGTAGAGCGCAACAGGCGGGCCGTTCAGGCTGGTGCTCGTCGACAAGAGGCCGCTCAGGACGCCGACGGCGATCGTGTCGAGTAGGGTACCGCGGAGGCGCGGCCGGAACCGCGTGAGCATCGCGATCGCGAACGCCGCGGTCAGCGCCGCGATCGCCGCCCGCAGCGTCTGCGGGCGTCCCCACAGGAGCAGCGCAACGCCGATCGGCATGCCGGCCAGACTCGAGAGAAACAGCGGCCGGATCACGGACCACTCGACCTCCCGCCGGATCTCCGGCCGGAGCAGGAGCATGCCGCTCGCACAGACCCCAAGCAGCAGGGTCAGCACGACGACGAGCCGCGGCGGGTAGACAAACGTCAGCAGCGGCGCGCTGACCAGGTTGAACCCGAACCCCGTCGCGGCGGCGGCCGCCGCCGACAGGCCGACGACGAGCGAGATCGCGATCAAGACCGACCCACAAACGGCGCCGTGTCGCGCTCCGCCCCGGTCACGACGGCGCGAGGGCCTGCTGGTCCATTCCTCGGACCAGGCGCCGGAACGTCCGGGTGGTCTGTTCGTCCCAACTGCTGCGGATCGGGCCGCGGACGTGCGCGGACCCGATCGTGCCGCCGAGGGCCAGGAGCTCTTTGGCCGCGAGGTACCCGCCGAGGTGGGTCTCGAACGTGATCAACGGGAGATACCGCGCCAGGAGGTCGGCCGCCCCCTGTTGGTCGCCCCCGCGGTAGAGGGCCAGCACGTGCACGAACACACCCGGTAGCAGGCTGCTGGGCATCGTGCCCGCGGCGCCCTGCTCGAGCTCTTCGAGGAAGAGAATGCCGCCGATCCCGCCGAACGCGCCTTTGACCGCGTCCCGCCCCAGCCGGCGTAGCCGCCCGATCTTCGCCGGCGCTCCCGCCGCCTCCACCTTGAAGTACCCGAGGCGTTCCACGCGCCGCGCCAGTTCCGCCAGGAACGCCGCGGGCATGCCGACGCCGCTGAGCGGATGATCCTGGAGGATCAGAGGCACCGTCGTGGACCGCGAAAGGGCGTCGGCGTGTCGCTCGATTCCGTCCAGGTCGGATACCCACTGCCCGAAGAACGGGGGGAGAAACATCACGGCGTCGGCTCCCAGGTCCTGCGCCTCGCGCGCGTATCGCACGGCGCCGATCGTGCTCGGGTGGTTGCACGTCACCACAACGGGGACACGACCGTCCACCCGCTTGACCGCGCAGCCGATCACGCGGGGGCGCTCCGCGTCCGTGACGGCGTATCCCTCGCTGGCGTTCGCGAGCAGCACCACGCCGTGCACGCCGGCGCGCAGCAGGACGTCGATCGTCGCGCACTGGCCCGTCTCGTCCAGCTCGCCGTGGTCATCGAAGATCGTGGGCACGATCGGAAAGATACCGCCCAACGCGCGGTCACTAGCCACGGCACCCTCAGCCCCCATCGCGGGATCGTGCGAACATGGCGTACGCAGCACACTCCCACTCGGCCGGCATCACGCGTGATTTCCCTCCGGCGGAATTTGAGCATCGCTGATGGCACCGAGGAGTGCCGAGACTGCCCTGTTGAGAGGAACCTCAAGCCCATGCCGAGCAGCGAGTCGGACAACCGCCCCATTGAGCGCATCGTATTCCAACGGACGCCCCGCCAATCTATCGTGCAGCATCGAAGTGCTGCCGTCTGATGGAAAGCGAGATAGATCGACAACGCGATTCGCGGGGGTCGTGCCAAGTCGCGCGCCTTCCTTGACGCCAACCGCCATGCATTCTTCGATCAAAGCCAACCCAAGCGCCGCAACGTCCGGCCGCTGAAATATGTTGAGTCGCTGCCCAGTAATCGCTGTTACGGAATTCGCCGCCACATTTCGGCACAACTTCGTCCACACCGCGGTGGTAAAATCTCTATCTATTTCGACCTGCACGTCCGCCCCGACGAAAAGTCTCTGAAACTCATAAGCCGCGGGCACATCAGGTACAATAAGGCGGTTGCCGCCGTAATGCACGATGTGACCCGGAGCGACCGCCGAAGCGTCACAATAGACAACCGCCGGAAGAACCTCCGCCTCTCCGGCGAATGGCGCGACGCGCTCCCGATGCTCCACGCCATTCTGCAGCACGGCGACTTTCGTCCCGCTCCCGCACAGAGCGCGGAGCCAAGGCGCCGTTGCCGGTGTCTGGTATGTCTTCGTCGCCAGCAAAACCCATTCGACGACCCCGACTTCGGTCGGGTCGGTATGAACCGGCACGGGGTGTTCGGAGATACTGGAACCTGTCTCTAGCCTCAGACGCGCGAACGGTCGCCGCACACACAGCCGCACATTGTGCCGACCGGTAGCGACGGCACGCGCAGCGAAGAACCCACCGATCGATCCTACCCCCACGACCGCAATTGACGCCATGATCAGCAGTCTCCTAGGCGCAGCTCTGAGCCACACCACGAACTCCTCGTCACCCGCGCCCCACCGAAGGCGCATGCCTATGTGGGCACCACAGTCACAGCTTCATAAGATGCAGGACTAACCCGTTGCCGGAGAGATGCCGATAGTAGTGAGGTCGTCCCGATTCATGATAGACACCTATCGGCGCCGTCACCACCACGGACTCCCCTACGGATGCGACTTCCAGCGTCATCGGGACATCCCCCTCGGGAAGCGCGATCGTGACCTCGTCATGGGGATGCCGGTGGATCGCCTCGCTATAACTGCCGCCTCTGTAACTCGTGCCTGTGACTTGGTGAGCGTGAACGCGCAGCCCCTGATCGCCAAACTCGGCGGGATCGATGAACTTCCAGACGACCGGCATTGGCCCCTCGTCGTGCGATCGGAACGCCCCGGCTTCCACGTCCCACTGACGCGCAATCGCGGACAATCGCTCCGCCTTGCGATAGACGTCCGCGACGGGCGACGAGCTTCCACGGGGGACGTACTCTCCAGGTTCGTCCATCAACGAGTCCACGTAGTCGGAGCAAGTATTCAGGTGAAAGGACCACCCGCTGCCGGCTGTCAACCTGTGGTGATGTAACTTGCCGGTTGGAAGCAGGATCGCACAAGGTGCCTCTGCCACGAACTGTGTGCCCTCGATCACGATCTCCGCGGCAAGCCCGGTCAGGTCGGCATGACGTCCAATCAACAAGTAAAACGTGGGACAGTTGTGCCGGTGGTCCTCAAGCCACTCGAGCTGATTCGAAGGAACGTGATCCACCTGCCTACCAACGATGTAAAGCCGGCACATCGGGTCTAGATCTCTGCCGGTGAAAACGAACCGACGTCCCGGTGCCTCGTCACTGTGGTAGGGAATCTCCGACGTTTTCCTCAACTGCGGGACTATCAGGCCCCTCATGATATCCTCCCTGATGGCCAGTACGCCAGAGGCACGCCTCCCGCGCACGGCTCGCCGCTTAGTCGCCCTCAACGGTCCGCGGCGTACTCCCTCAGCGCCGCCTCGTCGACCTTGATGCCGAGGCCGACTCCCTCCGGCACGATGTATTGCCCACGGTCACACACCAGCACGGGTGTAACGAAACGAGACGCAACGTCGTGGACGAACGGCTGATACTCCTGGTACAGACAGTCCGGGATCGTCGCCGCCAAGTGCAGCGAAGCGGCGATCAGAACGGCTGAAGCCATACCGGTGTGCATCGTAATCGGAATGTGATACGCTTCGGCAATTTCTGCAATCGCTCTGCCCTCCGTGATGCCGCATCGGCCGACGTCTGGTTGGGCGATGTCCAATGCTCGCCGCTCAAACTGACGGCGAAATTGGTACCGCGTGCGATCGGTTTCCCCACTTGCCACGGGAACCCGAAGGACCTGCGCCAGCTCCGCGTGGGCCTCCAAGTTCTCAGGGTGGATCGGCGCCTCGAGCCACGTGGCTCCAAGCTCGTCCAACACCTGTCCCATCCGCAAAGCTGTCGGCGCATCGTACGCCCAGAGGAGATCCACCATCAGCTTCACCGTAGGATCCAACGCCTCACGGATCCGTCGAAGGCGGCTGACGTCGCGATCGAATCCCTCCGTGAGGAACAGCTTAATGGCGCGAAACCCGCGCGCGACGTAATCTTGAGCCACGGCGATCTGTTCGTCGACCGTCGCCCCCCGCAAACCCGAGACGTAGGCAGGCACAGACAGTCTGAACGCGCCGCCTAAGAGAGCGTGGACGGGGCAGTTCAAGATCTTGCCTCTCAAGTCCCAGAGCGCGATATCGACGCCCGCAATCGCATCGAGAATGTAACCGGTAAAGTGCCCCCGCGGCAACAACGCCTCGTACATGCGCCGCCGGAGGACACGCACCTGCATCGGATCTTCGCCGAGCAGAATGGGCCGAAGCACCCGAGTGACTGCCGCCGCCGTCACCTCAGGTCCAATTGGTGTTTGCCCCTCGCCAAACCCTACAATGCCGGCGTCTGTCTCGACACGGATCACGCAGGTTTCGATCTTTGACGAATAGAGACCGATCCACTCGGGCTGCTCCACGTAGTCCGAGTCAGTAGGCGTCGTCCTAGCGACCTCCGCGCCCCGCCCTCCCCAAAATTCCGTCTCCGGAATCTTGATCGGAATAGCCTCAACGTCAACGATGCGCATCTAGGAACGCCCACCTCCCGTAGACCGAACCGTGTCTACTCACCGTGCACCGCCCCACCCAAGAATCCCGACACAAAGTACCGGATACCCGCCATATAAACCAGCACGATCGGCACGACCGCAAGGACAAGACCCGCCATCGTCACGGGAACGTCGATGCGAAATTCGTCTTGAAACACAGTCAGGCCGACCATCAACGTGCGGCTTGCGTCGGTCTGGAGAAACACCAGCGCGATCAGCAACTCATTCCACACCCAGATGATGCTGATCACCGCCATCGCAATCAACGCCGGCTTCGCCAGCGGAACAACGACGCGGCGCAAGAGCGTGGGGGTGTTGCACCCGTCAAGAATCGCCGCCTCAATGATAGGACTGGGCAGCTGCCGGAAGAACGCCGTCAGGAAAAAGATCTTGTAGGGGATCAAGAATCCCACATACACGAGAATGGCCGCCGGGTACGTGTTGATCAGATGGACATTCACCATGAACACGAACAGCGGGATGAGCACCGAGATGACAGGAACGGCCATGAGCGCTGCAATCAGGCGAAACAGCAGGTCCGCCCCGGGAAACGGCATCCGTGCGAACGCATAGGCAGCCGGTGTCGAAACGAGCAACGCGATCCCCACCGATGAGATCGTCAAGACCACGCTGTTCGCGCCACCGCGCAGGATCGAAGACTGCCTGAAGACCCTGAGAAAATTCTCGAGCGTGATCGGGTGCGGCAACCCCAAGGGGCTCTGCGCGTATCCGACATCGGTCTTGAACGCGCTGATGACCATGAAGTAGATCGGGAGCAGGGCCACGGCGCACAAAACAAGCATTACGGCCTGACGAATCCAAACATTGTGCCCACTACGCCGATTGCGCTTCGAGGGCACCGCCCTAAAAGACATCGCGGCCGCGCAGCCACGTGAAGTAGAAGAACATCGAAGTCACCACACCCACGAGCACCATGACGGAAAACGCCGACGCGATTCCCATCTGATCGTAGCCGAACGCCCGGTCGTAGATGAAGAGCTCACTCACATAGGTGCTGAATCCCGGCCCACCCTTAGTCAGCACATAGACGTAGTTAAACACCCAACTAAAGAGCTCGATAACGATCACCCCAACGTAGAATGCGATAATCGTCGAGAGCTGTGGCACGGTCACCAGCCGCAACGTCTGCCACCATCCCGCACCGTCGATGCCGGCGCTATCATACAGCTCGAGCGGGATCTGAACGATCCGCGCGAGGATCAACACAATGCCGAATCCCAATTGCCTCCACACCACTACACCAGCGACTGCCGACAGCGCAAATCTCGCATCCCCCAGCCAGTTCTGCGCGAATCGTCCCAGGCCGAGCGCCTGCAACGTGATATTCAGCGGCCCATGAACTTCGTAAATGAACCCAAATGCGATCCCGGCGACTACAACGGGCAACATAATCGGAAGAAATACGACGATGCGATACACCTTCCAGCCGCGAAACTGCTCGTGCAAGAGCGCTGCGACGATGACGGATAGGCAGACGAGAATGGGCACAACTCCCAGAAGGAGTACATTGTGCAACAGAGATACACGAAACAACGGATCGAGCAACAACAGTCGGTAATTCGCCAAACCCACCCATTCACCGCGCCCACGCTGATGTAAACTGAACACGATCAGCTGCGTGACCGGATAGGCATAAGTAAAAGCGAGGAAACAACACGCAGGCAGGACGAGAAGGTACGCCGTCCGAAAACGGCGCAGTCGCCCTACCTGCGTGCGCACCCCAGGGCGTGCGAGCTCGCCCCACGCCCCGGAACTGTCGCTCACTTGATGCTGGCGGCCCACATTTCGAAGTTCTTGAGGGTATCGGGGTTCTGCGCCCTCCAGCCTCGCAGCCCGTCGTCTATCTGCTTCGCCGCTGCCGTCGGGCTCAATTGTCCGCCCAGCAGCGATTGCACAGCGAGAAAGAGGTTCCCTCTGTCCATCTGGCTCGGCCAGACATTCTGATAATTTGAGAGCGCTGATGTCTGCAACCACGTCGCCAAGAGTTTGTGCTGCGGGATCTTGGGCGACCTCAGGCGGAATCGATTGTCTGTGGGAAGTGCGCCCGATGCCGCGTACATCGCCTCTAGTTGCGGCGGCGTGTGCAGGAATTTGAGCAGCGCCACCGCCAAATCCACGTTCCCCCACCCGGTCACCAACAACTGTTCGGAACTGTTGGGCATCCTCCCGGCGAGTTTGCCCGTGCCGACGATCGGCGGCAAGCTGATGCCGACATTGTCTACGCCGAGTTTGTTTGCGTAGTCCGCGACCTGCGCACCTCCCGCCTCGGTCATTGCGGCGCGGCCGGCAGCAAAAAGGTCTTGCCCCTGGCTGTAGTCGAGAGAGGTCACGTCGTCGTTGAACACGTGCCGTCGCTGCAGCTCGTCGACCCATTGCAACCACGACGAGTATCGCGGATCGGTGTAGGACACCTTGCCTGTGATCACCGGCAGAAGCTCGTGAGTATCGTTCAGATTCTGCACAGAAAGCATGCCCACGACGTTTGCGATGCCGGTCAGTCCTCTGACGCCCCAGCCCCATGGGACGTACCCGGCCGCCCGCAACTTGTCCATCGCCGTCAGGAACTCAGGCCACCGACGGAACGGAGTGTCCGGATTCACCCCGGCTTTGGCAAACGCGGACTTGTTGTAGACGAGCAGGTGGGGAGACGCGAACCAAGGGTATCCCCAAATCTTGCCGTCGTACAGCGTTTCGTTCAGACTGTCTGGTTGAATGTGTTGCAGTTCGGCCTTGTCCAACAAATCGCTCACCGGTTTGACGCAGCCCTGGAAAACGTACCCGAGTACATAGCTCCCGCTCCACATAAACTGCACGTCTGCCCCTTGCTTCGCCTGGCAAGCCGAAGCAAAACCGGGCAACAACGACTCGCTCGCTTGTAGCACCGCATTGACATGGCTTCCCGGATACTGGCTCTCGAACTTGGGCATGGCGTCTCCCACGTAGGTCTTCAACCCGGGAGCCAATTGCTCGC
Organism: bacterium; assembly: GCA_035295165.1. Lineage (NCBI taxonomy): Bacteria > bacterium. The sequence continues at coordinate 6,373 of DATGJN010000012.1, read as the reverse complement.
CCCACCACCAGAACGTGAGGTTCCCCGCCGGCTTTCCCGCCGCGTGCGCGTTTCGCCCCGCCGTGGACAGTACCGAAAGACCGACAGTCATTCTGGCGGCGAGCTTGATCAGATCACGCCTGCTACGCGCCTGATTAAGCATCTCTCTCCCCCTCGCGACCGTCATGATGATCCACCCGCGTCCAACAACTCCAGCTTGTTCTTGAGCTCCCACAGACGAAAGTCGGGTCGCTTCCGATTGAGCCGTACCATGTATCGCAACCGATCCCCCCGATAGTGCAGCAGCTCGTAGTCAACGGGGCGCTCGCTCTGGGCAAAGACAGTCCGCTCGATAACCAGAAGCGGTGCCCCTGACCTTACCTGCAGAGCGCGCGCGATCTTGCGGTCGGCAGCGCGGGCCTCAAGACAGTACTCTGCTTTCTCCAAAACGATACCGAGCTTGTCCTCGAGAAGACTGAAGATAGGGTAGATTGCGAGATTTTCGTCCGCCACTCTCTGGCCGATATCGAAGGGAAGAAACGTGAGATCGAATGACAAAGGATCGTTGTCTGCGAGGCGGATACGTTCGATCCTTATGACCCGCGCGCCCTCGCGAAGATTGAGCCGCGAGGCCACGACACCTGTGGCGCTGAGTTCCTTCACGCTGAGGACGCGCGCGTTCGGCCGCATCCCCAACAATAGCATGTCCTCAACGAACCCCGTGAGAGATGTCAGTTCCTGCTGAATCCGGGGAGGTGCGACGAACGTACCACGACCTCGCTCTATCCGGACAACCCCTTCGAGCACAAGATCGCGCACGGCCTCCCGGACAGTGTGCCGGCTGACCTTGTAGATTGCCATCAATTCCCTTTCCGACGGGAATCTTTCCCCCTGGCGAAACCGACCTCCAGCGATACCCTTCCGGAGGTCTTCGAGCAACTGGTACCTCAAGGGTATGACTGTGCTCAATGTCATTTTCCGCCTCAATGGCAGAACCGATCAGGACGTCCGGACGTCTGGACCTTTATGCGTTATGGTAAAAAGCCTATCACCCATTGTCAATGCCCAGGAAACCGTCGCCGTGTTGACCCGATGATCGGCCGGTCTGCGACCGGCGAACGTCCCCTATTCGACTGGTCCGTCACTAGCACCACGATTGACCAGCACGGTTGGGGCGCTCGCCGAGGCCGGAGCATGCCGGATGCTTCTCACGCATCGACGCACGGGATTACCGGCGAGTACGCCACAAGCTTCGTCGCAAGTCGGATAGTGACGCAAGCACGATGATCAGGGGAAACGAACCAACCTATCGGACGCTACAAGAGCAGTCGCCTCCGCCATCGCTCCAGCAATGCTCGCGGCTTGGGCTGGCGGAGACAAATCAGGTCCGGTCAGGGCTTTGCGTCGGGAACTCAGCCTCAGGCGACCGCCTTCGTTTTGGGATTTCAATCAGCTCCGCTATCATGCCCAATTGCGACTCTGTGTCCAAGTACGCATACCCACCGTCCCCGTCGAGACCGTACCCGCGACCGCTTTGTAATACCGGAAGCCGCAGTTTGGCCGCCTCGGCAATCGCCTCCGTTAGAGAATCGACGACAAAGCCGACATGATGCAACCCCTCGCCCTTTTGTTGCAAGTGTTCAGTATAGAGACTCTCTCCGGAAAGAGGCTGAATCAACTCCAGCGTGAGATCGCGGGCTTGCGCCAATGCGAGTCGCATTCGATAATCCTGCTTACGACCACGATACGTCATGTCCCTTACCAAGGGCGGCCCATAAGTATAGACTCGCCAGGGGCCGACCCCCAAGATCTCCCAGTAAGCTCGCATCGCCTTGTCGAGATCTCGGACAACCAAGGCAATTTGCCCGATACGCCCAAAGGTAGATGTCATCCCCATTTTTCGCCCTCTTTCCCGGGAATGGTGCAGCGGAACTTTTCTCGCGGGAAATCCAGGCTCCTCATCCCGCGTAAATCAACGACGCCTGTACTCTTCCAATGACACCTCACTTAGTCAACCAGAGCAGCTGGCTCCTCGATCAGGTCGGCCAGAGTCCCTAGGAACTTGGCTGCACGCGCGCCATCGACAACCCGATGGTCGCACGATAAAGTCAGCGTCATCATTGACCGTACCGCCGGCCGACCCGCGACCGGCACCACACGGTCGGCGATCCTGCCGACAGCCAGGATTGCGGCCTGCGGCACGTTGATGATTGCCGCGAACGCGTCGACCCCGTACATCCCCAGATTGCTGATCGTGAATGTCCCGTCGCGCAGGTCCTCCGGTCGAAGCCGGCCCGCTCGGGCGCGGTTGGCCAGATCCCGGCGTCGAAGACACGTCTCGACAAGACTCAAGCGATCGGCGTCACGAAGGACCGGCACGACAAGACCGTCGTCGATGGCGATGGCAAGGCCGATGTGAATCGCTTCGTTGTGGATGATTGTTCCCTCAGACCACCGTGCATTCAGCTGCGAGTGGTGACGCAGCGCGGCTGCAGTGAGCTTGACTAGGAGGTCCGTGTGCGTGACGTCCGCCCCGACACGCCTGCGGACATTGTCGTGCCAGGCGACGAGCCGTGACGCGTCCGTCTCGCGAAATAGGACGAAGTGGGGCACGCTAGTCCACGCCCGCGTAGTGCGCTCAGCCATAATTCGCCAGACAGCCCCGAGCGTCGCCGGTGCAACCGGTGCCGCAACCTTCGAAGGGGCTGTGCCTCCCGCGGTCTCGCCTACCGGCCGGGACGCAGAGGCAGTCGGTACGGCTGCCAAGACGTCGGCAGCTAAGACCGCCCCCCCAGGCCCGGTTCCCGAAAGCGCAGCGAGATCCAGACTTCGCTGCGCCGCCAGCCGTCGAGCCTTCGGTGACGCGGAAAGCCGCTTGGGTGCCGGAGACGACCCGCCCGTCCCGGTGCGACGCGACACGCGGACGACAGATTCCCCACAGGCTGTGTGCGTGGGCGAGTCGCCCGTTGCGGTATTCTGACACCCGGATGAGCCTGAGCCCACCAACTCCTCCGCGGCGACGATCCGCCCAATCACGTGACCGACGGCGACAGTATCGCCCCCCACGGCGCTCACATCCGCAAGGTGCCCCGAACCGGGAGCCTCGATCTCGACCGTAGCCTTATCGGTCTCGATCTCCAATAACGGCTCTCCCTTGACCACCAAGTCACCTGGGTGCTTCAACCACCGCAGCACCGTCCCGGTTTCCTGAGCAATACCGAGCGCGGGCATGATCACGTCGACGGACATAGCGCGGTCTCAGCCCTTTCCGCAGAGAGCTTTCGCGACTTGGACGACGGCGTCAGGTGTGGGCACGGTCAAGTCCTCCAGCACCGGTGAGAATGGGACGGGCACGTCCATCGCTCCGATGCGGCGAATGGGAGCATCCAGATCATAGAATGCACCCTCGGCAATAACCGCGGCGATTTCGCCGGTCACCCCGTACTGCCGATACCCCTCGTCGATGACGATTGCACGGCCGGTCTTCCTAGCGGACTCGACCAGTGTTTGAGTGTCAAGCGGAACAGTTGTACGAGGATCAATCACTTCTGCGGAGACGCCAAGCCGCTCGAGCGTTTCCGCGGCGGTCAGCGCCACGTGTACCATACTGCTCGTTGCAACGATGGTGAGGTCAGTCCCCGATCGTTTGATGTCGGCCACACCAAATGGGATGGTGTATTCACCATCGGGCACCGGGCCCTTGAGTTGGTACATCATCTTGTCCTCAAAAACGACAACAGGGTTGTCATCCCGGATCGCCGTCTTCAGCAGACCCTTAGCGTCGTATGGCGTCGATGGTAGCACGACCTTGAGCCCGGGAATGTGGCTCACCCACGCATGCAAGCTCTGGCTGTGCTGGGCTGCAGACCGCCGGGTTGCGCCGAGTGTCGTGCGGACCACCAGCGGCACGCGGAGCTTCCCACCGGACATGTAGTGGACCTTGGCCGCTTGATTCGCCACTTGATCCATAACAAGCGTCATGAAGTCCCCGAACATGATGTCGACGACCGGTCGCAGACCCGTCATCGCCGCCCCCACGCCGATGCCGGTAAACCCCGGCTCCGAGATTGGCGTGTCGATGACACGGTCCCGGCCGAACTCGTCCACAAGGCCGGACAGCACCTTGAACGGTGTACCCGCCTCAGCGACATCTTCGCCCAGCACCAGTACGTGCGGATCGCGACGCATCTCCTCAGCAACCGCCTCGCGGATTGCCTGCGCAAACGTGATCTCGCGCATCCCCGCCGCCACCGCGGAAGACGTGGGCACGGACACGATCCCGGATCGCGGCCCAGCGCTAAGCGTAGACATGATGATCCACCTCTCCCGGATCCGGATACGGCGCGGCGAGGGCGGACTCGACCCCTCGCGCCACCTCATCGCCGACCTCTCGATCGATCAGTGCCATCGCCGCGTCGTCGGCGAATTCCTGCGCGCGCAGCCATTCCTTTGTGATGGCGATAGGGTCGCGCTCCTTGATCCAGGATTGTTCCTCCTCCTTGGATCGGTAGTAGCCTCGGTTGACGTCGCCGACATGGTGGCCGCGGAACCGGTAAGTCTGGCACAGTAGGAACGTAGGTCCGTCGCCGTGGCGCGCGCGTGCGACGGCGGTGCGTGCCGCCAGATACACCTCGGTCAGTGCCTGGCCATCGACCTCGATACAGGGAATGCCAAATGCTTCCGGCCGCGCCGGCACCGCTCCCGCGGTCGTTTCAGTCATCGGCGTGTACTCATTGTATCGATTGTCCTCGCAGACATAGATCACCGGCAGATGCCATAGTGAGGCCATATTCATCGTCTCGTACAGCAGACCCTGACCGAGAGCCCCTTCGCCGAAAAAGCACACGGACACTTGGCCGGTCCCGCGCCGGACGGCCGACAGCGCCGCTCCCGCCGCGATTCCGGCGCTACCCCCGACAATCGCATTCGCACCCAAGTTTCCAACGTCCGGGTCGGCGATGTGCATCGAACCTCCCTTGCCCCGGCAATAGCCGGGTGCCTTACCGAGTAGTTCGGCGAACATCCGGTCCACCGCCGCGCCCTTGGCCAGACAGTGTCCGTGTCCCCGGTGGGTGCTGGTGATGTAGTCGTCACGTCGCAGCGTCCCGCACACGCCGACGGCAACCGCCTCCTCGCCGATGTAGAGGTGCGCGAGCCCAGGCATCTTGGCACTAGTGTACAATTCGTTCACCATCTCCTCGAAGCGGCGGATGGTGACCATTCGGCGGTACATTCCGAGCCATTGCTCGGGACCGACGTCGCTCAAATCGGGCTGGATCGCCATCGGTGCGGGTAAGTGTGACATCACAATCCTCCTCAAACGGCGGCAGACTCGTCCGTCGCGGTCTTGTCGTAATCTGCATTGTCATGTCTCTTACGCTCTTCGTCCGAGACTACCTCCTGCCATACCCCGCGGTTATGTCTGAGGGGCTCGTCGAACGTGGCTAGCGATTGCTGTCGCCTCCAATCGAAAGGTCTGCCGACCGTTAGTTTTGCAAGCGACCAAAGTCGGTCCCCCGGCGCGGCCCTGGTGACGTTCGAGGCCGCCAACCGCTGCAGGCGTCCTAACAACGTAACCACCCGGCTGGACACCGTATCGGAGGTGGATTTCAGCTATCTGGCGGAACGTGATGATCTCCCCCGCGCTTAGGTAGCCGCACTCGTGGTGCACTTAGCATAACCCAATTGTCGCTTCTTGCACGGAATGCAGTGCCCCCGGGAGGTGCCGCTGAAAATAGTCGGGCTAAGGGCGGACCGAGCAATGCTGAGTATCCGCCTACTTCCGACCACAACGAACGTCTAGCCGAAATGATCTCCGCCGTTCACTTCAATACCGTTAGTGAAGTGACTACCCCAGTGCGAAACGACGTTCCTGAGAAATCCGCCGACCGGTGAACGGCTGGGCCGAGCCTCGCACCCGCGTCGACAGCATCTCGAAGCGAACCTTCACATAGGGCCAGAATGCGGCGGCCGCGTCGTCATGCCTCCTGTACAAGACGGGTGGGTCTTGTACATTGAACGCGAAGCTAGCGGAAAGGATCTCCCGCAGTCCAGCAACCCGGACACCGGGGGTGTCATCTTCGAAGTAGTTGCGAAGAAGCATCGGGCAGCCAGCGGCGCTGACACCGTTCCCCCCCCCAAAGCGAGTTTATCGAGGGAGGAAGACTTTTAGCGTTTGTCCGGACAAACGGCAGCATGTGAGCGTCTTCATCAGGATCTATGTCTCACCCATGCGAAGCATAAGTTCAGCATGCGAGAGCGCCATCTCCACTATGCCCCCAACCTTTCCCGCTCCATCGATTACTAAATACTCATCTGTCAACGATGCACGTCCATGTCCGAGGCCGATATCGCGCAACACTGGAAGTCCCAACTCAGTAGCAAAAATCGACCA
>DATGJN010000011.1 GCA_035295165.1 bacterium | reverse complement strand
GCATCCCTCGCGGACCGGCCTCCCGAAAGGCCAGATCTTTCACGCGGCTGGCGCGTCGGCTGGTGGCTGGACGATCGTGGCGGTCCACGATTCCAAGGAGAGTTGGGAGCAGTTCCGCGACAATATCCTAATGCCCCGAATGCGGCAGGGGATCAAAGGAAGTTTCACCACACCACCGCAGGAGACGGCCTTCGAAGTCCACAACCTGCAGCGGTAACAGTCTGGGCAGGTTACGGTCGGACTTGGTGGACCAGGCACCGGACTGGACGAATAACCCCTAGTAGGATTCTGGGGCCGCGTCGGATCATGGCGCGGCCCTTTGCGCCTCCCAGGCTTCGCGGACCGACAAACCCCAGGACGTTGGATCGGACGGTGAAACGGAAGTCGCTTTCAACGGAGCGTCAAGATGGACCTGCTTTCGATTACAGTGAGGAGCCGCGCCCGATCCTGCGACGCGGCCCCGTTCTTTCTGTCTCAGAACACCACTTAACGGGAATCGCCTGCAATCGATGTATTTGCGAGGCATCCGGGACACCATGCGGGCAGAGGATGTTAGCACAGATCACTCGTCTGTAGCGAGTGCGAAGTGCGTCTGCACAATCGCAGCGAAGGGGCGCTATCGCGCCTTGTTCATGGACGCCTGAGGAATCTCAAGTAGAAAGCGGCGAACACCAAGACAATGCCAATATTCACTGTCAGCCGTTCCCAGAATCGGTTTCTGAAGAACACGAAATCTACACCGACTATGACGGCTGCCATCGCCACCACGTAAAGCACGACGGCTACCTGCCTGCCCATGTCAGTGCCGGGTCAGCCGATCCAGCGGGCTTGATCGCTGATACTTGCGGAGTACGTCGGTCTTGGTGAGCCTCGCGTATTGCAAACTCATGTGCAGGGTGCTGTGCCGCGGCAGTTGCCGCCTCAGTTCGAGATCGCTGCTCGCCGTCAGCACCGCACAGCCAAAATAGTACCGCAACGTGTGGGGCGTGATCGGGTGCGGCAGGCCCGCCCGCTTACTGATGTTGAGGAACACGCGGGTAATCGAATCGGAGCGCAACGGCTGTCCGTCGGCGTCGGTAACCAAGTAATCGTCGACTGCGCCGTCGAGATCGATTCCGTCAGCCCTTGCGTGAGCAGTTACGTGATCGGGGTACCCTTGGGACTTTTCCCGCATTGTCGTGCCCCCCGACTCGCCGGAAACCGTTGGTATATAAGGGTTGGTGGGCCGTGCAGGACTCGAACCTGCAACCTTGGGATTAAGAGTCCCCTGCACTGCCAGTTGTGCTAACGGCCCTGAGCCATTTTAGCACCGGTGGTAAGGAGTGTGAAGGGGGCGATCTGACTCATTACGGTCGGTTACCGAAACCGGCATGGTTGCCTCATAAATCCGCTGACCACCTGAGGAGGTTCCATGAGTCCCTCAGGGCTCGCGTACTTCAGCGCCATGGACCCGCGCGGACGCAGTCCACACGGCTCCTCGCCAGCACTCTGCTCGATGCGCCCACGACAACAACTCGCCTTCCTCAATTTGGTGCGCCTCCGCGCCTGATGGCCTGGTTTGATCGGCCGGCTCGGGAGCACTCATTTTGAGGCAGCGACCCCGCGTACGGCAACCGTGCCCGTTTGGGGAACACGAAGGGAACGCGCGCGTTGACGTCTGATTCGGGTCCACGTAGAATCGAACACGACGCCATGCGGGCGTGGCGGAATCCGGCAGACGCGCCAGGCTTAGGACCTGGTGGGCCGCGAGGTCCGTGGGGGTTCAAATCCCTCCGCCCGCACCAGCGCGCCGGTCCGCACGTCGTAGCGCCCTGTGCTATCGACCGCCTCGTCCGGAACTCTGTTCTTCTCGCGCCGAAAAGTGTACGGTAGTTGGTAAGAGACGTGGCAGGAGCGTTCCCATGGGTCGAGAGTCTCCCGCGGACTCGAGGAGGGCGCTGGCACTCGTCGCACGGCTGGCGACGGAGTTCACGACGGTACTCAACCTGCCAGACCTTCTCGGACGCGTCATTCAACTGATCCGCGAGGAAACGGAGTTCGATTCCTGCGGGATCTCGCTGATCGACCCGAGGGATCCGGACCTACTCGTGATCCGTGCGGCCTCGGGGCTGCGCGCGAGCGCCGTCGGGCAGCGGTTCCCCCGCGGACAGGGGCTGGGCTGGGTGGCGATCGAGAGCGGGGGCCCGCTGATCGTTCCCGACGTGCTCGCGGACCCGCGTTCGACCCGCCGGCTGGATCCGCAGCCCCGTTCGGGTATGTGGGTGCCGTTCGTCGTGGGCACCAAAGTGATCGGGTTGGTGAGCGCGTTTCGCGCGACGCCGGGCGGGTTCACCGAGGCCGAGCGGGACCTGCTTGTGGTCGTGTCGCGGTACCTCGCCGGAGCCATGGAGGTGGCGCGCCTGCACGAGCAACTCAAAGAGGTGGCGTCCACCGACGCGCTGACCGGTCTCGTGACGCGGCGCGCCTTTCTCGAGAGCCTCCGGTCTGAGCTCGAACGGAGCCGCCGCGCCGGTTACGCGCTGAGCATCGCGCTGGTCGACCTGGATCGCTTCAAGCGCGTGAACGACACCTACGGCCACGCGGCCGGCGACGACGTATTGTCGCTCGTGGCGCACCGGCTGCGGGCGGGGATCCGCGCGTATGACGTGGCCGGACGGTTTGGCGGCGACGAGTTTGCCCTGCTGTTCCCGCAGACCGCCCCGGCGCAAGCCGAGACCATGCTGGGGCGGCTTGGACCCGACGGGAGCGCCGTGCGGGGCGTTCCGGGGGCCGCGATCGAACCTGTCGGGTTCAGCTGGGGGATCGCCGGTTGCCCGGCGGACGGCGACGACGAAGCGGCTCTCCTGCGCGTCGCCGACGCGCGGCTCTACGCGATGAAGCGACATCGGTCCGTCGACAGGGCCTGATCCCGCGGCCGGGGGTGTGGATTCTCCAATGGTGCGCCCAAGCCGACGGTCTTCTTGCGACGACCGCAACGCGCCCCCAAGGTGGGCGCTACCGCCGAACGCTCGTCTGGAACGCCTCGCGAAGCGCCCGCGCCGAGTCGTCGATCAACTCCCACGCCCTCGGGGTGATTCGGGGCATGCGCACGACGCCGTGGATCAGCCCCGCGTAGTGTCGGTGGGAGGTCGGCACGCCGGCCTCGGTCAGCCGACAAGCGTAGGACGCGCCTTCATCCAGGAGCGGGTCGTACTCGCACGTCAGGACCGCGGCGGGCGCGAGTCCGCGGAGATCGCCGGCGCGCAGCGGCGACGCGTCCGGGTTGTTGCGGTGGGCCACCACGGGCACATACTGATCCCAATACCAGCGCATGGCGTCGCGAGTCAGCGCGTAGCCCGTTGCATTGCGCTCATAGGAGGGTGCGCGGAAGTCGTGATCGGTGACCGGGTAGATGAGCAGTTGCAGGCGCAGTCGTGGCGCCCCGGCGTGACGCGCTCGCAGTGCCACCACCGCCGCCAGGTTGCCGCCGGCGCTGTCTCCGCCGACCGCGAGGCGAGAGGGGTCGCCCCCCAGTTCCCGGATGTGGTCGGCGCTCCACGCCGTGACCGCCCAGGCGTCGTCGGCAGCCGCTGGGAAGCGATGTTCGGGAGCCATCCGGTAGTCGACGGACACCACGAGGCAGGGTGTTCTGTTTGCGAGCGCGCGGCACACGCCGTCGTGTGTATCGAGGCTGCCGGTCACCCACCCGCCTCCGTGGAAATAGACGAGGGTCGGCAGCGGCGGCGACGCAACGGGCGTGTACACGCGCGTACGGATCGCGCCTGCCGGACCGGGGACGCCGAGCTCGCGCACGGCGGCGACGTCCTCGACGGGGCCGAACATGAGGGGAGCCCGCGCCTCCACCACACGCCGGGTTTCCTCGACCGGCACCTCGTAGACGGGGCTCGCACCTTCGGCGGCCATCTGGTCGAGGTAGGTGCGAATGTCAGGATCGAGGTCCATGCAGACTCTCCTGTTACACGACGTCCGCGGTCGTTCGACCCTCCGCTCTCAGGACGTCTGTTCGCGCCCTGCCGGCAAGATACCCTTTCATCGCAGGTGCCGGCGTGCGAGGAGCGGGTGCCTGCGACAATGCGGAGCGGCGATAGCTGTATCCGCGGTTGCCGACATCGCCTGTCGTAGTTCAGCAATCCTGTCATGCTAACGGTTCAGCGAAAATGTCACCCCCTGGGCGCTGAGCTCTTTGCGGCGAGCGATCTGAGCGTATTGCCTCCAGGGATGATCGGGCCCGGGACGTGGATCACGCGGCGG
>DATGJN010000010.1 GCA_035295165.1 bacterium | reverse complement strand
TGTAGTAGTTCAGCAATAATGTCACCCCCTAACAGTTCCGTGACTATGTCACCCTGGGACTATGACCAGGGAGACGATCATGTTGAGTCAGAAGGATCAACAGCGCGTGCAGGTCCTGACACAGGTCCATCGGGGCACGGTGACGGTATCCCAAGCGGCTCAGGTGCTCCGCCTCTGCCATCGCCACGTGCAACGGCTCTTGGCGGGGTTCCGCGCCCACGGCGTCGCTGCGTTGAGTCATGGTAATCGGGGACGCGCCGCACCCAACCGGATCGCCGAATCGATCCGGAAGCAAGTCGTGATGTTGGCGCGGTCCGTGTACGCGGGGATCAACGATCACCATCTCACCGATCTGCTCCGGGAGCAGCATGCCCTCAAACTGTCCCGCCCGACCGTGTTTCGAGTGCTGCGGGAGGCGGGGGTCCCGCGTCCGCGCACCCGCCGGCCCCCCCGACACCGTCGCCGGCGGCCGCGGATGCCGCACCCCGGCTTGCTCGTCCAACTCGACGGGAGCCATCACCCCTGGCTGGGCCCCCAGGGACCTCACTTCGTGCTGCTCGCCGCGATCGACGATGCGACGAGTCGGGTCCTCGGGGCCGTTTTTCGCCCGCACGAAGACGCGCATGGCTACTTCCTGCTGCTGTCCCAGGTCCTGCGGCGCTACGGGGTGCCCGCCGCCGTCTACACCGACCGACACGGCATCTTCCGTCGCGAGGCGCGCACAGGCCCGTCCATTGCGGCCCAGCTCGCGGATACGCCCCGCCTGACCCAAATCGGCCGCGCGCTGCATACCCTTGGTATTCGCTGGATCCCGGCGAGCTCGCCCCAGGGAAAGGGGCGGGTGGAGCGGCTCTTTGGCACGCTCCAAGATCGGCTCGTGCAGGAACTCCGCCTCGCCGACGCGCGGACGCTCGATGATGCCAATGCGCTGCTGCGCACGTTTCTGCCGCGCTTCAATCGCCGCTTCGCCCAAGCGCCCGCGCAGCGCCCGCCCGCGTTTCGACCCTGTCCATCCCGGACGGTGCTCGAAACGACGCTGTGCTTCAAGTACCCGCGCACGGTCGCCAACGATAACACGGTCCGTGTCGGGCCGCACCTGTTGCAACTCAGCCCGGGACCCGGCGGCCGGAGCTATGCGAAAGCACACGTCTATGTCCTCGAGCGCCTTGATGGCACCTTTGCCGTCCAGTTCCGCGATGCCGTCCTCTCGGTGCGCCATCTCACTCCACCGCCTGTGGACATCCACCTCCTCCGGGCACGTCGCAACCGTCCGCTCCAATCACCTGACTCTCGGCCAACTGCGCCGCCGATCCCGGCGGCGCCGCTCACGCCGCCGCCGTCACCACCGCCGCGTGATCCACGTCCCGGGCCCGATCATCCCTGGAGGCAATACGCTCAGATCGCTCGCCGCAAAGAGCTCAGCGCCCAGGGGGTGACATTTTCGCTGAACCGTTAGCATGACAGGATTGCTGAACTACGACATGAAAGATCGCGAAAAATACGGCCCGCCGGCGGTGACGCGCTGCGCGTCGGCGACATGTCGCCCGGTCGGGCGATCAGCGGCCGGTTAGGACGGCGTCCCGGCCGGAGGCGCGGAGCCCCCTCGGGGGGCACGCACGAGCAGCAGCGGTTTCAGAAACCGGGCGGCGATCCGCGACGCCACGCTTCCCGTCAGCACCGCGTCGAGACCGGACCGCCCGTGCGTCACCATGACGATCATGTCGGCCGCGATCTGCGCCGCGACGTCCAGCAGCGTCTGCGCCGGGTCGCCGCGTATCACCGACGCGTTGATCCGCAACCCCTCGAGGAGCGGCCGGGCCGCGACGTCTTCAAGGTAGCGCACGGCTTCGCCCTCTTCCAGGTCGAGCGACGCCGCGGCGGCGGTCGGCACGAGGCGGGCCGCGGTCCCCCGCTCGCCGCCGAGCGTCGAGAGCGTCGGGACGACGCGGCGGAGCACCACCTCGGCCCGGTACGCGGCCGCCAGGGTCGCCGCCAAGGGCAGCGCGGCCTCCGCAGCCGACTCCCCATCCAACGGCACCAGCAACCGCTCTAGTTCGGGCGAGACCGCGGCGTGGGACGCAAGCGCGTCAGGCGGACGCACCAGCAGCACCGGGCGCAGGCCTCGCCCGAGCACCTGCTGCGCGACGCTCCCAAACAGGACGCGATGGAACGCGCGCCGACCGGGCAGGGTCCCGCCGCCGCCGTGCGTGCAGAGGACGATGAGGTCCGCGCCCAGGTCGTCGGCGTGATCGACGATGCTCTTTGCGACGTCGTCCTCCTCGTTGGGGTGTACGTGCCGGTCGACCGCGACCCCGGATGCGAGCACGCGGGCGGACACCTCGTTCAGGTACCCCTCGGCCTCCTCCGCCCCGGTCAGGTGTCGCTCCCCGTGCACGGTCGAAGGCGCCTGCCGTTCCAGCACATGCAGCAGGGTAAGGCGCGCGTCGAGGTGGGCCGCCAGCGACACGCCGAGCGGCAGCACGCACTCGGCCAGCCGCGATCCGTCCAGCGGAACGAGAAGTCGCCTAAGGCTCGCTCGTCCTTCGGCCGCCCCCATGTCATCCTTCGGATTCGTCGCCGGGCGCTCCGGGTCCCTGCGAGCGGCGTTTCGACGCCCGGTCAACCGCCCGTGAAGACCTGGTACAACAGGTAGAGATTGAGCAGCACGATGAGGCCGACCACGAGCCAGCCGGCCACCGTCATCAACGTGCCGTTCGTCAGCACGCCCATCAGCCGGCGGCGCTGCGTGAAGAGCATGAGCGGCACCAGGGCGAACGGGAGCCCGAAGCTCAGGATGACCTGGCTGATCACCAGCGTGCGCGTCGGATCGAGCCCGATCATGATCACCACGATCGCCGGGATCATCGTCACGAGTCGGCGCACCCAGACGGAGATCTGCCGGTGAATAAAGCCCTGCATGATCGTCTGCCCGGCCATCGTCCCCACGGCGGACGACGAGAGCCCCGACGCGAGCAACGAAATCGCAAACACGAAGCTGCTCGCGCCGCCGAGGAGCGGGACGAGCGTGCGGTGCGCTTCTTCGATGGTGGCGATCTTCGTCAACCCGTGCACCCAGAACGTCGACGCGGCCATCACGAGCATCGCCGCGTTGACCAGGCCCGCGAGGGTCATCGCGATGGCGACATCCAGCACGTTGAAGCGGAACAGCCGCCGCGCCTGCTCCGGACTCTTGGTGGCGATCCGGTTCTGCGTCAGCGCGGAGTGCAGGAAGACGACGTGCGGCATCACGGTCGCCCCGAGGATGCCGACGGCGAGGAGGATGGCGTCGCTGTTCCCCAACACCGGATGGATGACGCTGTGCCCGATCGCCGCCCACCCGGGCCGGTCCAACAGCGTCTCGACCAGATACGACCCCGCGATCACCCCGACGAGCGCGGTGATCACGGCCTCCAGCGGGCGGAACCCGCGGTGCTCAAGCGCCAGAATGGCCATGGTCGCCGCCCCGGTGAGCAGCCCCGCCCCCAACAGCGGCACCCCGAGCAGGAGATTGAAACCGATCGCCGCGCCGAGGAACTCGGCCAGATCAGTGGCCATCGCGACGATCTCCGAGACGACCCACATGCCCCAGACCACAGGGCGCGGAAACTGCTCCCGGCACATCTCGGCCAGGTTCCGGCCCGTGGCGATGCCGAGCTTGGCGGACAGTGTTTGAACGAGCATCGCCATAAGGTTGCTGGCCAGCACGACCCAGACCAGGCGGTAGCCGAACTGGGCGCCGCCTTGGATGTTGGTTGCAAAGTTGCCGGGGTCGATGTAGGCCACGGACGCGATAAACGCGGGCCCGAGGAACGGAAGCGCGCGGGCCAACCCCCGGCGAGTGCTGCGCCCCGACAGCACGTCGGCGGCGGCGTTCACGGTCGACGCGTCGCCCGGCGCCGGCGCGCTCCGGACGTCGTCGCTCATCGGACGTACACCCCTTGGGCAAGGTCGTGTGTCAGCACGAGCTGATGTCCCCCCAACTCCACGCGCACCCGCCGCCCCGAGAGCCGCGCGATCACGCACACGGCGACGCCCGGCAACACCCCGAGCGCGGCGAGCCGCCGGAGCAGATCGGGACGGCGGTCGCTCACGCGGTCCACCACCCCGGCTTCTCCGGGAGGCAGCTGCGTCAGATCGGGGTAGCGCACGTCGCGCACCGTCCCGTCCTTGGCCGGAATCGGATCGCCGTGGGGATCACGCGTGGGCTCGCCCAGCATCGCGGCGATCTTGGCCTCGACGTCGTCCGACAGCACGTGCTCAAGGCGCTCGGCCTCTCGATCGACGTGGTCGAGGCTCACCCCGAGGGCCTGCGTCAGATAGAGTTCGAGCAGACGGTGGTGGCGAATCGTCTCCAACGCGATGCGCTCGCCCGTCGGGGTCAGCGTGAACCCCCGGTACGGCGTGCGGACGACGAGCCGGTGGTGGGCCAACCGCTTGATCATGTTGGTGGCCGACGCCGCGGAGACGCCGAGCCGCGCGGCGACGTCCGACGTCGACGCGACGCCGTGGATTCGCTCGAGCTTGTAGATCGCCTTGAGATAGTCTTGCATGACGCCGGTGATCGCGGCCATCGCGGGGCTCCGAGCTCGGGAGGGTAACTAAACTATTTTATTGCCGACTAAATCTCCCCGCCTGAAGTGTACCGAACGGCACCGCGGGGCGTCAAGCGCCCGGGGCTACCGAGCGCCGGTCGCGACGTACTCCAGCACGATCGTATGACCGGTCCCGTACTGGCTCGCGAGCGATGGCGGGTACGGATCACCGGCGGCCGTCGGGTAGCACGGCGGGTTCGTCATCGCCGCCGTGCAGTAGTCGAGGCGGTTGAGCACCAGCGCCGGCCCAGCCGACGATGGCTTGCCGTCGACGAGGAGCCGGACCGCGTGGGTCGCGTCGGCTTTCCGGCCCAGCAGCTCCCCCGCCGTGTAGACGATTGGGAGGTCGACGCCTTTGACGGTGGCCGTCCCGTACGTGGCGCGCCAGACCGCAACAAAGTCGCCGAGCGTGTAGGTCTGGGTCGGGCTGGGGGACTCGATGTGGATGATCCCCGACGCGTCGTGCGTGTGGACGGGCTCGAAGCAGGTCTGGTCGCCGTCGCGGATGCCGACGTACGCCGGGATTGTCACCGGCTGCCCATCGAGGAAGATCCGGAGGTACGGGTGAATGTGCTGCTGCGTCCCTTCGAACGAGAGACACGGGAACGGGAACGGCGCCGCGCCGCCGCCGGTCCGGGACGGCGTCAGGCGCGTGAACGTGACGACGGCCGCGAGCGCGCCGACCGCGAACAGGACCAGGATCAGCCACGGCGCGCGGCGCCGCGGCCGCGCCTTCACCGGTCCTCGGTTCCGGGTCGCGCGGCGCCCTTGAGCCACGACATCTCCTCGTCGTCGGTCCCCACCGAGTGTAGCGGCCGGGCCCGCAAATCGGCAAGCCCGCGCGGACGCCGCCAGGACGAGGGCGAGCAGTTCCCGAACCCTCGGGTATGCTGCCGGCACCCCGAAAGCCCAAGCGTCTTGCGCCCGGGGACACGATCGGGTTGGTGTCGCCGTCGGGACCGACGACACCGGCCGGAGCCACGACGCCCGAGCACATCGAGCTCGCGCGGCGGCGGCTTCTCGGCGCCGGGTTCCGCACGGTACTCGCCCCCCATGCGCTCGACGTCCGCGGTTACCTCGCCGGGAGCGACGCGGACCGGGTTGCCGACCTCCACGCGATGTTCGCCGATCCTGCGGTGCAGGGCATCCTCTGCGTGCGCGGCGGATACGGCACGCACCGACTGCTGGACGCACTGGACTACGAGATGATCCGGGCCCACCCGAAAGTCTTCATCGGCTACAGTGACATCACGGCGCTCCACCTCGCGTTCCACGCACGGAGCGGGTTTGTGACGTTCCACGGTCCGATGACGACGGCGCTTTCCCGCGCGGATCCGCACGACTTCCTCTCCTGCCTGCGGGCCGTGGCGCGCCCCGAGCCGCTCGGCGCGCTCGCCAATCCCCCGGGGGCGCCCCCGATCGAAACGCTCGTCCCGGGGGAGACCGAGGGGGAGTTGATCGGCGGCAACGCGGCGCTCCTGACCGCGCTGTTGGGGACGCCTTACGAACCCGAGTTCACGGGCCGGCTGCTGTTTCTCGAGGATCTGGGCGATCGCATCTACCGGCTCGACCGCAAGCTCGCTCACCTGCGCCTCGCAGGAGTGTTCGAGCGCGTTGCGGGGATCATCGTCGGAGAGTGCCGGTACCCCGCGGAGCCGGAAGGACTCGCGCTGCGCCAGGTCCTGGACGACCTCATCGTGCCGCTCGGGAAGCCGGCGATCTACGGGCTGGCGTGCGGACATGGGGCGTATCACCTGACGCTGCCGGTAGGCGTGCGGGCGCACCTCGACGCCACGCGGGGTGTGGTCCGCATCCTCGAGGCCGGGGTGGCCTCGGACTGAACCCGAGGTCGCGGTTCGAGCGGGCCGCCTAGCGGGAGTTGTGCGCCCCGGAGACTTCCTCGACGAGGTGGCGCGCCAAGTAGCATGCAAGGTCGGACGGATCGTTCGGCGCCGGCCGGTCGGCGGGATGGTCCAGCACGGTCACCGAGGTATCCCCGGCGAAAAACGCCCACGCGTCTGTGCCCGGTTCCAGAGACTGGGGCACGGCGGCCCGCAGCTCGAGGCGCAACCGCCGCCCGACGTTCCCGGATGGCGCAGCCTGCTCGATGACCGTGTGCTCGACGACGTGGTATCCGGCCACCGTCGTTGCCACGACGGACCGAGGGGCGAGCGACGGCACGTTGATGTTCACCAGCGGCGGCCGACCGCCGATGCCGCCCGTGTCGAGGTGTCCGTCGCCCAGCAGCTCCACCGTGCGCAGGGCCATGCGGGCCGCGGTCTCCCATGCGGGCCCGGCCGGGTCGCGGCGGCACGACGCCGCCACGCCGGGAATCCCGAGCGTGGTCGCCACGCGGGCCGCGCCGACCGTCCCGGAGAGAAAGACGTCGCACCCGAGGTTCGGTCCGGGGTTCACCCCAGACACCACGAGATCCGGGCGCGGCACCACGGTGCCGCAGGCGGCCAGGACGACGCAGGTCGCCGGCGTACCGTTCAGATGATACGCGAGCGCGGCGCCCATGCGGAGGAGCGCCGGGGCTGCGTGCACATCGATGTCGCTGCGCACCGTCAGCGCCGAGCTCGAGGCGCTGCGGTCGTCGCTCGGCGCGAGCACGACGACCTCGTGGACGGGCGCGAACGCGCGCACCAGCGCGTGCAGCCCCTCGCTTTCGATGCCGTCGTCGTTCGTAATGAGCACGCGCATCCGCGCTGCCTCCCCTATGGCGGGGCCGGCCGGCGGTCGGCCGCCGTCCCGCGTTCGTCCGCCCGGGCCCGTCCGGACGCTACCGTCCCGCCGATGCCACGAACGTTTCGATGATCTGCCGCTGCCAGATCAAAGGCGACCACCACCAGCGCGCACACGACCGTACTCGCGGCGGTCAGCGGTCCCCACAACTCTGCGCCTTCGCCAAGGAACTGCGCGATGCCTGTCTGCACGGTGTGCATCGAGGTCGCCGGTGCCGTCAGTAGGGGCCAGGCGCCGCGACGCCGGGCGAACGCGGGGCGGCCGTCGAGACCGACCGTGCGGCCGCCGCCGGACGCGATCAGCTCCGCGGCGCCGAACGAAGACGACCGAATGATGAACGCTCCGACCTTGACGGTCTTCTGCGTGAGCTGCTGCCCGTCGGCGCGCAGTTCGGCCCAGGTTGCAGGCCGGCGTTTCGGATCCAGCCCGGCCCGGCGAAACAGGTCCGCGTTGATGTACAGGAACCCGATCGCGTGTCGGACCAGCTGGAGCGGGCCGCCGAGAACGCCTCCGCGGCCCGCCTCACCGGACTCCCACCGCGGCCCCAACGGGACCGCCGAGACCGGAAACGGCGACGTCGACCGGGCACGGGACAATCGCCGCCACGTACCTTCGGAGGCGATCCATCTCCTCGTCGTCGGGCAACCGGTGGTGCGTGAGCACGAGCCGGCGGGCACCGGCTGCCTGCGCCGCGCGCGCGGCCTCCCCGGCGGTCAGGTGGATATGGCGCGGGTCACCGATGCCGTATGTCGCCTCGCAAAGAAACACGTCCGCGTCCCGCGCAACCCGAACGAGGACCTCGTCCCACGCGGAATCGGCGCTGAACGCCAGCGTCTCGCCGCCGGCCGCGGCCCGGATCGCCCAACATGGCGCCGGATGGTTCGTGGGACCAACGAACGTCAACGTCATATCCTCGATGTGGACCGCTCGTGCGGGATCGTACTCGATCAGGTCATACGCCTCGGCGAACGGCGCTCCCCACACACCCGGCGTAATGGGCGAGAACGCGGCGGCGACATCGAGCAGGACCTCCGCTCCCCCCGGGGGCAGGAACAGCCTCGGTCGAATCGGAGCCCTGCCGTCGAGACGCTGACGTGCGAGAATCGCCTTCGACAATGTGTAGACGTCCAGTGCATGATCGGCGTGCATGTGCGACAACACGACCCCGGTAATTTCGCTGAGACCGTGACGTCGGACGAACTCGGCCACCGCGCCGGGACCGCAGTCGAGCAACACCGCGGCACGGTCGCTGCGGACCAAGTAGCTCGAGCACGGCCCGTATTTCCCTGGACTGGCGGCAGCCGGACCGATCACCTCGAAGTCCATGGCGACCCCCTTCCGCCTGGGCCTCGTCGCATTCCGCGGCCCGGCGTCTTCATTATCCGAGGGGATCCGAATGAGCGGTACGGAGATGCGCTAAGGGCAAGTAAAGATTGGATAATCGTTTCGGATCGGGGGCTTTCGCGGAACGTCTGGGTTCATATAGGCTACCGGGCCGAGTTCGTGCCTGGCCTTCGTAGAGGTTCGGGGCCGTTCGGGACGGTTCAACACCTCGGCGCGCCCGCCTCTTTCGAGGGCACGGCAAAACGCGCCCGAGAGATGCGCCAGCAACCGAAGAGCGGCTGAAGAACGGCGGGCCGGCCAGCACGGCAACCACGCCGTCGACGAGCGTCGGATCGGTCAAACGGAGGAGGGACGAGGAGGAGGGATCGCGGAATCAATTGGCCGAGGTTTGCACCTACCCGAGCTGCTCGCCGGGGGGACGAAATGACTGGAACCTGCGCCGTTTCGCTGATCGTGGAATGGGACAACGTGCGGTTTGCGGAAATCGCCCGCGGCCAACAGATGCTCGAGGCGCTGCGCGATCAGGTTCAGGAGGTACCGGAACCGTGTGAAATACTGATACTCTACAATGAACTCTCGATCGACGGCTCGCACGTCCGTGGGATCACCGATCGCGTCCTGGGCCGCACGTCGGCCGCCGTGCGCGTGATTCCAACCCGTGGCCTCGCGTACTACCAGTTGAAGAACGAAGGGGCTCGCCTTGCCAACGGGAACATCCTCGTCTTCGTGGATTGCGATGTCGTCCCCGAGAGCGGCTGGCTGCGCCAGTTGCTGCGGGCATTCGATGATCCCGCGATCCTCGTCTGCGCCGGCAACACATACATCGAGACCGGCGGCCTCTACCGTGATGCGATGGCGGTCGGATGGCTGATGTTTCCGGTGCGGTCACGCGATGGAGCGCCGCATCCCAACTCATGGTTCTTCGCCAACAACGTTGCGTTCCGTCGCGACGTCTTCACGCGGTACCCCTTCCCGGACGACGTCGAACAATTCCGGGGCCAATGCTACCGGCTCGCGCAGCGCTTACTCGCGGATGGGATTGCGATCCATATGAACCCGTCTGCGCGGACGGCACACCCGGCGCCCCGCGGGGTCGGTCACTTTGTCCGCACCGGCATCTGCGAGGGGCACGATCGCTATCAGTTCCCCCGCATCGCGGGAACCCACGAGATGTTGACGTTCCGCGCCATGGTCAGGAGGTTTTGGCGAGACGAGGCGCGAGCATGGCGCAGCGCGGTTTACAGACATGGCGAGGCAAGTACGCCCCGCGTGAGTGTTCCGGCGGGGTTCGCGGCGGCCACGGCATTCTACCTCCTGTGTTTTCTCGGCGAGGTCCTCGCTCGGAGTGCGCCGAACGTTGTGCGGCGATACTTCGCGCTCTGAGAGCAAATGATGCGTGTGGAGAGGTCCGTCGATTCACCGGGTCATCCACAGTAACCTAAGAACCCCCGCTCGGGCACGTCGATCAGGCACGCACTGCTCGTCCGCAGGGGCATTGCGCCTCGGGGAACGGCCAGCTCCGTACATGGTACGAATCCCTTTTCGATGAGATGGCCCCGCTGCTCGATCCGAAGAACGGACCAGCGATCAAACCCGGTGAAGCCCGACTCCAACACCTGGCGAATCTCGCGCCGCCGTTTGTTAGCCGCGACCTCAACGAATGGAGTGATGATAAACGTCTGCGCCCGCAGGGATCACATCCAGGCCTGTCCGATGAGGAGGCCTGCACCTTCCGACGTCATCTTGTCATAGTGGTGGCGCGCCTCTTTCTGCGCCGCCTCGACTCAGTACTTAGCCGGAAACCATACGATGCGAGTGGGCGAGGATGACTGAACGTCTCGCGTCCAACCTTGCAAATGTGTCGTCCAGAGCGTCCATTGCTCAGGAGCATCCCGTCCTACGCGGGAGGTAGTTCGCAACTCGTTTTCGCGCCGCGCGAGGTGCCCACGGCCGAGGCAGGCTGTCACCGGCGTGTCCTCGGGGCGGTTGTTCCGGCCGACGGAGCCGCCCGACCTCCACGCGTCCCGGTGCGTTTCGACTTCCACGCGACGTCGAGCCATACTCGGTCTTCGGGCGCGAGTGGAAGTCCAATCTGCAGGGTGTCGCGCATGCGGAGCAGACGGTCCTGTGTTCCAACCGGTTCGTTCCCCACCAGACTGCGGCTTGCGCCGAGGAGCTGCTGGACGCGTTCCGCGTCTGGAACCCTGCCCCGCACCCGCATGACCTCGAAGTAGTCGTCAAACACCCCGCCCAACACGTCGAGGATCCGTTGCCTGGTCTGGGGACCGGGAGCGGTACGGCCGGCGAGCAGATCGGACAGGTGTGTCCGGTGGAGCCCGGCCAGGCGGGCGAGCGCCGTCTTTGTCAGGTTCCGGCGAAGAATAGCCATCTCGACTACCTCGCGCTTCAAACGCACCTGCATGTTCCGCCGACTCCTCTGGCCGTCGTGAGGCGAAGCGGTCGTGCCCAGGTTAACGAGAATGTGACAATTTGTCAATGCAAACTTGCCGAAATGTCATTGTTCCGTCGTTGACGAATCGTCGAGGTGTCTTGGCAATGTGGGGATCGTGTGGTATGGTCGGTGTGACAAAATGTCAACGCGCCCCACCGCCGGATTCTACATGAGGCTCGGGCAGCAGATCCGAACGTTTCGCCTCGAGGCGGGATTGTCCCAGGCTGCACTCGGCGTTCGCCTCGGGCGGTCCGCGAGCGCGATCGACCGGTACGAGATGGGTCAGCGCAGGATCGCCTTGGCAGAACTGGTGCGCATGGCTGAGGTGCTGGAAGTTCCGGCTGAGACGTTCCTTGGCACCGGCGCAGGGCGCCGCCGGCCCAGGGTGGCTCGGTCGACCTCGCTCCGTTCGCCGGCTAAGGTCCGAGCGGAACACCTGCGGCTGCTCCGGGCGCTTGACCGGCGTCTTTCGGTCCCGCCGACCGAAGCCCCCGCGGATGCCGTAGCAGAGGAACCCGCGGACTACGCGGGACGGGCTCCCGGATCGACTCGGATCACCGCCAAAGCGGTCGCGGCGGCGCTCGCGGAGGGGCGGCTTCGCGGATGGGCGCGGCAGGCAGGTCTCCCGCCAGCGGTCAGCGCTGATGTTCTCCGCCGCTTCGTTGCGCTCGTGCTGGCGGGCACCATTCCTCGGACCGGCCGCAGACGGCGGTGAGCCGCGAGGCCTGGACACCCGGGCGCGTTCCCGATACCCTGAACCCGCGGCGCCCCGCGCATCACAGAGGTAGCGGCAAGCCGCATGACCGCGAGCCGCGCGTACGCTGAAACACTCGCCGAGAGCATCAAGGAAGGGAGCCAGACCGTGAGCCAGACCCACCCCCTCGCACGAAAGGCGCTGTCTGCGCTCGAGCCCTACATACCGGGCCGGTCCGCCGAGGACGTCATGGAGCAGTACGGAGTGTGTGACGTTACCAAGCTGGGCAGCAACGAGAACCCGCTCGGGCTGTCCCCGCGCGTCCGCGAGGCACTCATCGCCGCGATCGACCGCATCCACCACTACCCGGACCCCGAGTGCTCGCGGCTGCGACGCCTGGTCTCCGCACGCCTCGGGGTCACGCCCGAGCACCTGTTCTTCGCGAACGGCGTGGACAACGTGCTGACGTGCCTCGGGCTCGCGTTTCTTGACGCCGGCGACCGTTGCGTCGTCGCCGCGCCCACGTATACCGCGTACGCGTCCCTGGCCCTCGTCTTGGGCGCGGTCCCGGTTGAAGTACCGCTCAAAGACTGGCGTGTGGACGTCCAGGCGATGGCGGCCGCAGCGGACGGGGCGAAGGCCGTCATCGTCTGCAACCCCAACAACCCAACCGGCACAACCATCCGGCGAGACGAGGCGGACGCGCTGCTGGCGAGCGTGTCTCCGGACACGCTCGTCGTCTTCGACGAAGCCTACGCGGAATGGGCGGACGATGCGGCGTTCCCCGACGGCGCGGCGCTCGTGCGCGAGCATCCTAACCTCATGGTCCTGCGGACGTTCTCAAAGATCTACGGCCTGGCGGGGCTGCGGGTAGGCTACGCGATCGCGGACCCGGGCCTCATCGCGTGCATGAACCAGGTTCGGGAGCCGTTTGCCGTGGACCGGCTCGCCCAGGTCGCCGCAGAGGCGATCCTGGACGATAACGCGTACCTGCGCGCGTCCTTCGAAAACAACCGCGCGGGCAAGGCGTTCCTGGGACGCGCGTTCACGGAGATGGGGCTCCAGCACCTGCCGACCCAGGCCAACTTCATCCTCGTCGGCCTCGGCCGCCCGGCCGCCGAGATCGCGGAGCGACTCCTCGCAAGCGGGGTCATCATCCGACCGGGCGCCCTGTGGAGGCTCCCGACCTGGGCGCGCATCACCGTGGGGACCCCCGCGGAGAACGCGCGGCTCGTCGAAGCGCTGGCGCAGGTACTCGGGGAGCGTTGATGGGCCTCCGGGCGGGATCGCCCGGAGGCGGTGCCTGCGGACGCCGCCGCGAAGCGTCGATTGGTGGCGCGCACGCGGAGGAGCACCACCCTCGCCCGCAGCCATGCGTGCGGGACGCGCTCCATGGTGTGGGTGCGGGCGCGGCCGCGGCCGGCCCGGCGCCGTGGCGTGAGCCTCACGGGAAAACGGGGAAAATAGGTAGCGGTGGCGAGACCAAATGCTGACATTTCGACTGCTGCGGCGCTCCACCGCGCCGAGGGAAGCCCGGTGGCGCATCCGGCCCCGGTTGCGGGAGCTGGGCTATCCGGACGATGTGGTGGATGAGTTGCTGGTCGCGGTCGGCGAAGCGATGACGAACGCCGTGCTCTACGGCGCGCCCGGGCCGGACAGCCAGGCCGCGGACGACATCGCTGTGACCCTGCGGACGGATGCAGCTTTTTGCGTCATCGAGGTCACCAGCCCCAAGACGGGATGGGCCGTCAACCTCGCCACATGCCCGGGTCCGATGGCGCCGAACGGTCGCGGACTGTTCGTCATCGATCGTTTCACCGACGCGTGGAAGGTCACGCAGGGTCCAGGCGGGACGACGATCTCTCTCAGCCGGCGTCTGCCCGCGCCGATGGCGGAACGCGCCGGGAGAGTCTAGCGCGGCCCCGGCACCGGCTGGGTGAGCCGCGCGGCCGCAGCCACATCCAGGAGCCACAGAAGCGTACCGTCCACGGGACGCACGACCTGGGCGGGCGCCGCGTCCGGATCCCAGGGACCCTCCAACACCCGCCGCACCGCGTCCGCCTTGCCCGCGCCCGCCGCGAGGAACACCACCGCGGCAGCGTGGTTGAGGAGCGGCGGCGTCACGGTCATCCGATTCGCGCGCAGCTCCGGGACGTACAGGGCCACGATCGCTCGGCGGGCCTCGCGCACGACCGGCGTCCCAGGAAACAGCGACGCCGTATGGGCGTTGTCGCCCAGACCGAGCAATACCCAGTCGAGCCGCGGCCACCTGTCCGACGCGATGGGGAGGTAGCGGCGCAGCGTGCGCTCGTACTCCTCGGCCGCCGCATCGAGGTCGGGCCGCTCCGCCGGCATACGGTGCACACGTTCTGCCGGCACCGGAACGCGCGCCAGCAGCGCCACTCGCGCCATGTGGTAGTTGCTCCGGGCGTCGTCGGGCGGAACGTCCCGCTCGTCGCCAAAGAACACGCGCAGCCGACCCCACGGAATGCGGTCGCGGTACGGCTCGCCCGCGAGCAACTCGTAGAGTCGTCTCGGCGTATTGCCTCCGGCCAGCGCGATCGCGCACTCGCCGCGCGCGGCCACGGCCGATCGCACGGAGGAGACCAAGTGCTCCGCCACCTCCGCGGACGCCCGTTCCAAATCGGGACGAACGACGACGGAGAGAGACGGGGCCGGCGATCGCGGAACCGTCATCGGCTCACGGCGTCCGCCAGCGACGGGCATCCCGCTCGATCAGCACGCGGGCGGCGTCGGGTCCCCAGGTGCCGGCGGCGTAGGGCTGCGGCACGGACGGCGCCGCAGCCTCCTCCCACCATGTGAGCACGGGCGCCAACAACTCCCAGGCCTCCTCGACTTCGTCCCGGCGGGTGAACAGCGTCGGATCGCCGGCCATGCAGTCCAGCAGGAGCCGTTCGTACTCCGACAACTCCTCGCCGACCCCGAACGCCTCCGCGTAGGCGAAGCCCATGTCCACCGGACGCAGCGTCGTCGTGGTCCCGGGCGCCTTCGCGACGAACCGCAGCGAGATCCCCTCGTCTGGCTGAATCCTGAGTGCAAGCAGGTTCGGCTCGCGCCCGCCCTCGCGGAACATCCTGAGCGGCGGGCGTTTGAACTGCACGGCGATCTCGGTCACCCGCTTCGGCAGGCGCTTGCCCGACCGCAGGAAGAACGGCACCCCGGCCCACCGCCAGCTGTCGATCAGCACACGCATCGCGACGAACGTCGGCGTGCGCGAATCCTCCGCCACCCGCGGCTCCTGCAGGTAGCCGGACACCTGTTCTGGCCCAACGGTGCCGCGACCGTACTGGCCGACGACGACGTTTCGCGCGACGTCCTCCGAGGAGAACCGCCTCGCGGCGCGGAGCACCTTGACCTTCTCCTCGCGCACCTCGTCGGCCTCGAACGCGACCGGGGCCTCCATCGCGACGAGCGTCAGGAGCTGCATCATGTGGTTCTGCACGATGTCGCGCACGACCCCGGCGGTCTCGTAGTAGCCGGCCCGCGCCTCCACGCCGACCGTCTCGGCGACCGTGATCTGGACGTGATCGATGAAGTGCTGGTTCCAGATCGGCTCGAAGATGCCGTTGGCGAACCGGAACACCAGGATGTTCTGGACGGTCTCCTTGCCGAGATAGTGGTCGATGCGGTAGATCTGGTTCTCGCGGAACACCCGCTGCAGCGTCTGGTTGAGTTCCCGCGCGCTCCGCAGATCGCGGCCGAACGGCTTCTCCACGATGAGGCGGGTCCACCGCCGCCCCCCGTCGACGGCCGGCGAGGCATTCGCGACGAGCCCGCGGCTGCCGAGGTGCTGGACGATCTCGGCATAGAACTCGGGCGCGGTCGCGAGATAGTACACGCGATTGCCGCCGGTGCCCCGATCCTGGTCCAGACGGTCGAGCGCGTCCCGCAGCCGCTCGTACGCCTGGGCATCGCCGAACTCCGCCTGCACGTAGGACAGACCCTGCGCGAACGTCTCCCAGGCCGACCGGTCGGCCTGGGAGGGGGACGGCCCGAGCACCGCGTCCGCCATTTCCGTCCGAAAGGCGTCGTCGGTCTTCGCGCGGCGGGCCACGCCCACCACCGCGCAGGCGGGGCTGATACGGCCCAGTCGCGCGAGCCGGTACAGCGCCGGCATCAGCTTGCGGTGCGTCAGATCCCCCGTGGCGCCGAAGATGACCACCGTGCACGGGTCCGGGACGCGGCGCGACCGGCCGCTCTCGCGCAGCGACGGCGCAGAGACGACGCTCACGGCCTACTCGGTGCGGACGGGGTGTCCGCCGAACTGGTTGCGCAGCGCCGCGATGACCTTGTCGCCGAAGTTCTCGTCTTCGCGCGACCGCAGGCGCTGCAGCAGCGACAAGGTGATCACCGGCGCCGGGACGTCCCGCTCGATCGCCTCCTGCACGGTCCACCGACCCTCGCCCGAGTCCGCAACGTAGCCCTTAATGCCCTTGATCTCGGGATCCTCGGCGAACGCGCGCTCCGCCAGTTCGAGCAGCCAGGAACGCACGACGCTCCCGTGGTTCCACATCGCGCTGATGGCGTGGAGGTCGAACGGGAACGGCGCGGCGTGGAGCACGGCGAACCCCTCTGCGTACGCCTGCAGCATGCCGTACTCGATGCCGTTGTGGATCATCTTGACGTAGTGACCGGCCCCGCTCGGCCCGACGTGCATGTACCCGCGCTCGGGTGCCAGCGCCCGGCACAACGGCTCCACGATCTTCACCGCCTCCGGGTCCCCGCCGACCATCATGCAGTAGCCCACCTGAAGCCCCCAGATGCCGCCGCTCGTCCCCGCGTCGACGTAGAAAAGGCCCCGCGACTTCGCGGCGGCGGCGCGGCGCATGGAGTCTTTATAGTAGGAGTTGCCGCCGTCGACCAGCACGTCGCCCTTGGCGAGCCGCGGCGCCACCTCCGCGATCGTCTGTTCCACCGCATCGCCCGCCGGCACCATCATCCAGACGACCCGCGGCGGCGCCAGCCGCTCGACGAGCTCGGCGAGCGATGCGGCCGCGACCGCGCCCTTGGCGGCCGCCTCCTGCCGCACCTCGGCCCGGCGCGCGTACACGGCCGCCTCGTGCCCCCGCTCCAGCAACCGCGTCACCATGTTCCCGCCCATGCGGCCAAATCCGACGAACCCGACCTTCATCAGCGTGACTCCCTTCTCACCCGTGGTGATGCACCCGGCGCCGGAGGGGCCGCCGCCCCCGTCGAGATCGAGCGGGTGTGCGACCACGCGGTCAGCGGGGCGTGGCGGCCGCGCCCCGCCGCTTCGTCTCGATGCTGGCGAACAGCTCGTTGAACGATTGCGAGAACGACGCCACCCCGGCGTCGAGCAACATGAGAGTGACATCGTCGATGGGAACCCCCGCGGCGGCCAGATCGACCAGCACCTTGGCGGCCCCCTCCACGTCCTCCATCACGGCGCCCGGCGAGACGCGCCCGTGGTCGCGGAAGGCCGCGATCGTCTGGGGCGGCATCGTGTCCACCGTGTCGGGTCCCACAAGCGCCTCCGCGTACAGGAGATCCGGGTACGCCGGGTTCTTCGTGCTGGTGCTCGCCCACAGCGGACGCTGCACGCGCGCGCCCCGGCCCGCGAGCGTCTGAAACCTGGCGCCCGTGAAGGTCTCGCGGAACACCCGATAGGCGAGCTTAGCGTTCGCGATCGCGGCTTTGCCGAACAACGCCCGAAGCCGCGCGGCCTCCTCGGGGGCCGCGTCCTTGAGGCGCGCCTCGAGCCGCTTGTCCACCTCGGTATCGATCCGGCTGACGAAGAAGCTCGCGACCGACGCCACCTGGTGGAGCGATCCGCCCGCACCGGCCCGGCGCTCCAATCCCCGCAGGTAGGCCTCGATGACGCGGCGGTACATCTCCAGCGAGAAGATCAGCGTGATGTTGATGTTGCGCCCCTCCGCGATCATCTCCTCGATCGCCGGAATGCCCTCCGTGGTCGCGGGAATCTTGACCATAACGTTCGGCCGGTCGATGAGCGCCGACCACCGTCGCACGTCCTGGATCGTCCCCGCCGTGTCGTGCGCGAGGAGCGGGGACACCTCGATCGACACGTATCCGTCGGCGCCGCGCGTCTCATCGAACACCGGCCGCAGCACGTCCGCCGCCGCGCGGATGTCCGCGACGACCAGCGCTTCGTAGATCTCCCCGGCGCTTTTGCCCGCGGCGACGAGCGCGGCGATCGCCTCGTCGTACTCGGCGCCGCCCGAGATCGCCTTGTCGAAGATCGTCGGGTTGCTCGTGACCCCGGCGATGCCGTCGTCTGCGACGAGGCGCCCGAGCCCGCCGGACCGCAGCAGGCCGCGCTCGATAAAGTCCAGCCAGACGCTCTGCCCCACCTCTCGCAGCATGCGCAACGGATTCTTCGCGGTCGCCTGTCGGTTCTCAGTCATGACCGTCCCTCCTCAGGCCTCACCGGGTCCGATCCCACACGGTCTTTGCGGCCGCCACCACGCGCTCGACCGTGAACCCCAACTCGCGCATCACCACCGGCCCGGGCGCCGAGGCGCCGAACCGATTGAGCCCGATGATCACGCCGTCATCCCGCGCGTACCGCTCCCATCCGAAGGATGCCGCCGCTTCGACGGTCACGCGGGCCCGCACCGCCGGCGGCAGGACACGGTCGCGGTAGGCCTCGGGCTGGGCCTCAAACAGCTCCCAACAGGGCAACGATACGACGCGACACCGAATGCCCTCCGCGGTCAGCCGCGCGTGCGCCTCAAGCGCCAACGCGACCTCGGATCCGGTCGCGATCAGAATGGTGTCGGGCGATCCTCCGGCGGCGTCGGCCAACACGTACCCGCCCTTCTCGGTCCCCGAGGCAGCGCCGAGCCCCGTGCGGTCGAACACCGGCAGCTTTTGCCGCGAGAGCACAAGCGCTACCGGACCGGCCGTGTGCCGCAGCGCGACGCGCCACGCCTCGACGGTCTCGTTGGCATCGGCCGGCCGGAGCACGAGCAGGTTGGGGACCGCTCGGAGGCTGGCGAGGTGTTCCACGGGTTCGTGCGTCGGCCCGTCCTCACCGAGCGCGACGCTGTCGTGGGTCCAGACGTAGATGACCGGGAGATCGGACAGCGCCGCGAGGCGGACGCTCGGCCGCATGTAGTCGGAGAACACAAGGAACGTCGCCCCGAACGGCCGGACGCCGCCGTGCGCCGCCATGCCGTTGAGCGCCGCGCCCATGGCGTGTTCGCGGATGCCGAAGTGCACGTTCCGCCCCGCGTAGCCCCAGACGCCGCCGGCGCGACCCTGCGCGCTCGCGCTCCCGTCCGCCGCGGGGCTCTCGAAGTCGCCCGCGCCCTTGAGCATCGTGTGCGTCGAGGGGTCGAGATCCGCGGACCCGCCGATCAACGCGGGAACCGACGCGGCGATCGCGTTCATGACCTTCCCCGAGGCCTCCCGCGTGGCGAGGGGGCCGTCCCCCGGACCAAACGCCGGCAGCGCGGACTCCCAGCCCTCGGGAAGTCCGTTCGTGAACGCCTGTCCGAACGCCCGCCCGAGATCGGGGAACGCGGCCCGGTACGCGTCGAACCGCTTGCCCCACGCGTCCTCGAGCGCCGCGCCTCTCGGCACGGCCTCCCGAAAGTGCCGCAGCGCGTCGTCCGGAACGTAGAACGTCTTGTCTTCGGGCCACCCCAGCGCGCGCTTGGTGGCGCGCACCTCGTCGTCTCCGAGGGGTTCCCCGTGCGCCTGAAACGTGTCCTGGCGGTGCGGGCTGCCGTACCCGAGGTGTGTGCGCACGACGACGAGCGATGGACGGTCGTCCGCCGCCCGCGCCGCGGTCAGCGCGCGGTCCACCGCCGCAAGGTCGTTCCCGTCGGCGATGTGCTGGACGTGCCAGCCGTACCCTTCGAACCTGCGGCCGACGTCCTCGGTGTACGTGACGGAGGTCGTCGCCGACAGCGTCACGAGATTGGCGTCGTAGAGCCAGATCAGGCGCCCAAGCCGCAGGTGCCCCGCCAGCGAGGCCGCCTCGGCGGCCACCCCTTCCATGAGGTCGCCGTCGCTCGTGATCGCGTATGTGTAGTGATCCACGATGGTGTGCTCAGGCCGGTTGAACGTGGCGGCCAGCCACCGCTCGGCGATCGCCATCCCGACGGTGTTCCCGGCGCCCTGCCCGAGGGGGCCGGTGCTGACCTCTACCCCCGGCGCGCAGTGGCGCTCCGGATGCCCCGGCGTCCGGCTGCCCCACTGCCGGAACTGCCGGAGATCCTCTATCGTCAGGTCGTAGCCGGTGAGGTGGAGCAGACTGTACAAGAGCATACTGCCGTGCCCGGCGGAGAGCACGAACCGGTCGCGGTCGAGCCAGCCGGGGTTCTTGGGGTTGTACCGGAGATGGCGTGTCCACAGCACGTACGCCATCGCGGCCGCGCCCATCGGCATCCCGGGGTGCCCGGACTTCGCCTTCTGCACCGCGTCGATCGACAACGTGCGAATCGTGTTGACGCAGAGCTCGTCCAGCGTCTTGGTCTCGATCGCCATGCTCGCCTCCACGACCCTCGACGGGAGACCGCGGGTACGTCTCTCCGAGATGTCTCACAGAACATCGTATGCGATCGCAACGGGGCGTGATGCGCTTCAATCATATATTCTAAAGTTCGGACCGCCGGCTGTCACGCGTCCCGCCGGCGCCGGCCGAGGGGGTTACCCCGTGACGCGGTGCTGGAGCGGGGCGAGCGCCGCCTCCACGCGACGTTGCCGGGCCCGGGCCTCGCGGTAGCGCGCGTGTCTTTCCGCGTCGGGGGCGTACACGCGCCCAGACGCAGCCAGCGCGAGGTCGACCGGCGATGTGCCCACCGCCTCGAGGGCTAAGAGCGCGGCGCCCCGACTACTACCCTCCGCTTCGTCCGAAACCACGACCTCGTGGCCGAAGACGTCGGCGATGATCTGCATCCACGCCGGTGACCGGGCGGGGGCGCCCCCGCTCGCGACGATCTCTCGCACCTCCGGAAACGCCTCTCGGACAAGGTCCCAGATCAGTGCGAAGCGGTACGCCACCGCCTCCAGCGCCGCCTGCATGAGATCCAGCGGGTCCGTCCGGAGCGTCATTCCCACGATCGCGCCCCGGACGGCCAGGGGCCAGTCCGGGCTGCGTTCGCCGGCGAAGAACGGCAGCACCACGAGCCCGTGCCCGTCCGGCGGCCGGTCGAGCAGCGCGCGGTCCACGTCTGCCGGAGCGCCCAGTGCCGCGCGGTCCTCGACCCACCGGTGCACGCTGCCGCCGTTGCTGAGCGCTCCGCCGACCAGGACGCGCGAGCGGTCCGCGCGGTAGACCCAGAGCCCGCGGGGGACGTCCGGGACGGGACCGGACCGCAGCACGCGAATCGCACCGGTCGTGCCGATCGACAGCGCGGCGCGTCCCGGACCGATGCACCCGGTCCCGATGTTGGCGAGCGCGCCGTCGCCGGCTGCCGGGAGCCACGGAATCTCCGCGAGCGCCGGCCACCGCCTCGCGAACGACGGCCGCAGCCCTCGAAACGGCGTGTCGACGTCGACGAGCGGCGACAGCCGATCCGCGGTCAGGCCGAGGACCGCAAGCAGCTCCTCGTCCCAGGTGCAGCGCCGCTGGTCGAGCAGACCGGTACCCGACGCCATGGAGATGCTGCAGGCGGTCCGGCCGAAGCACCGCAGCGACAGGTACTCTCCGATGCTGACCCAGCGCGTCGCCGCGCGGTGACGATCGGGAAACGCATCCCGCAACCACAGGAGGCGCGCCGCCGGGTAGCTCGGGTGAAAGACGCACCCCGTCCGGCGCCACAGCGCCTCCTGGTCGAAGCGCGCGCGCAGGACCGCCGCCGCGCCGGCGCTCCGTTCGTCGGCCCACGAGTACAACGGGGTGACGGACCGGTCCGCCGGCCCGATCCCCATGATGTTGTGCCAGAACGTGGACACGCCGACCGCGCGCACCTCCGGCGCGCGATCCCCGACGCCGGCCAGCGCCTGATCGATCGCCGCGAACGTCCCCTCCAGGATCATCTCGGGGTCGACCTCGACGCCGCCAGTGGGGGTCCGGTGCCACGCGTACGCGAACCGTCCCTCGGACCCGTCGATCTCGCGGCCGAGACGATCGTAGCCGATCGCCCGGACAGAGGAACTCCCGAGATCGAGCGCCAGCACCAGCGGCGCCTCAGCGTACCGCGCGGACACCGTCGACATCCCGAGAGGAAGTTTCCGTCCCATGCGCCAACACCCCTGTCCGTGACCACGCACGGCGAGACGCCCCGGGCGGGCGCGCGGCGCGCCACGGCGCCCCGACGTCGGCGAGTGCGTGCGGTCGCGCGCACGCTCGCGGTCCTTGCCGCCGTGTTGGCGGTCGCCGCGTCCCCCCCGACCGGTCGCGCGGAGGCACTCCAGCCGCAGGAACGCATCACCTTCCAGAGCCTCTCGCCGTCGCTCGCCGAGCCGGTGCCCGCCACCCTGTACCGGCCCGACGGCCCCGCACCGTTTCCGTCGATCGTGCTGCTGCACGGATGCGAAGGCATCACGAACACGGAACGCACGTGGGCGTCGTGGTTCCTCAGCGCCGGCTACGAAGTCGTCATGCCGGACAGCCTCGCGCCCCGGGGCACGCGGGGCCTGTGCGCCGCAGGAGAATCGTCGTTCCGCGATCACGCGCTCGACGCGCTCGGCGCGTTGATCGCCCTCCGCTCCCACCCTGGGACAGACCCGGCGCGCATCGCCGTCATCGGATGGTCGCACGGCGGCGGCGCGACCCTGGAGGCAGCCAGCGCGCAGATGGTGGCCGCGGTCAAGCCGCCCGGGGGCGGCTTCGCGGCGGCGATCGCCGTGTATCCGCACTGCGCGTCGTTTCTGCCGGGCGGCATCGCCTCGCCGCTGCTGATCCTGGCGGGAGGCGCGGACGACGAGGAGCCGCCCGCCGGGTGCGTGGTCCGCGCAACCCAACTCAGGAACGCCGGCGCGCCGATCGACTGGCACGTCTATCCGGAGGCGACGCATGTGTTCGACATGCCCGGGCCGGATCGGATCGTTCGGCAGAACAACCGGACGTTCCACCTCCGCTACGATGAGACAGCCACTCAGGACGCCCGTACGCGCATCGCTCAGTTTCTCACCGAGCACCTGCGCTGAGCCCGCGCGGCCGCTGGAGGAACTCCGGCGCCCGCGGACCAAGACCCCTGTACCGCGGGGGCAAAGGAGGCGAGGCATGGAGCGTGACGCGTCGGCGTTGGCGTGGACTCGCGTGCTACTGGCCCTCCCCACGGAGACGGGCCGGTACTTCGACGATGAGTTCGAGGCGGTCAGGCGCCGCATCAAGGCGGTGCACGGTGCGCCCGTCACGCACGACACCGAACCCGCCGGCGCTCCGCGGCTGCGGCGCGACGATGACTGAGCCGTACGCGCTGTCGCTCAGCGAGGCGGCGGCCGCCGTCGCAAACCGCCGGCTGTCGCCGGTCGAGTTGCTCGACTCGACGCTCGGCCACATCGAGCGGGTCGAGCCCCGCGTGCTCGCGTGGGCGCGCCTCCGGCCGGAGGAGGCGCGTCGGCAGGCCGAACGCCTCGGCGCGACCGCGGCGATCGGCCCGCTGCACGGGATCCCGGTGGGCGTCAAGGACATCTTCTACACCGCGGGCATCGAAACGTCGTGCGGGTCGCGCATCATGGCCGGTTTCGTCCCGACGTACGACGCCACGACGGTCGTGCGCCTGCGTGAGGCCGGCGCGATCCTCCTCGGCAAGACGCACACCACGGAGTTCGCGTCGTTCGACCCGTCGCCCGCCCGCAATCCCTGGGCGCTCGACCACACCCCCGGGGGATCGAGCAGCGGGTCCGCCGCAGCACTCGCCGCGCGCATGTGCCACGGCGCGCTCGGCACGCAAACCTCCGGGTCGATCGTGCGGCCCGCCGCGTTCTGCGGGATCGTCGGGCTCAAGCCGACGTTCGGGCGCGTCAGCCGGTACGGCGTTCACCCGCTCGCCTGGACACTCGACCATCCAGGCCCCATGGGCCGCACCGTGCGCGATGTCGCGCTCCTGCTCGACGCGATCGCCGGTGCGGACCCAAACGATCCTGCGACGCTCTCGGCGCCCCCGGCCGAGCGCTACGTGTTGGCGCTTGACGACGCCGGCGCGGGGGAACGGGGGCTGCACCGCCTGCGGATCGGCGTGCCGGACCGCTACTTTTTCGACGGGCTGGACATCGAAGCCGCAGGCGCCTATCGCGCCGCGTTGAGCACGCTCGGCGAGCTCGGCAGCACGGTCCGCGACGTGCGACTCCCGGACCTGTTCGAGGCGGGGATGGACGCCCACGACCTCATCCACAACGTCGAGGCGGCGGCGGTGCACGTGGATCGCTACCGGACGTGCGCCGCGGACTACGGGCAGAAACTCCGGGCATTCATCGAGACCGGATTTCAGGTCCCGGCGCCGACGTACGTCCGCGCCCAACAGGTGCGGACCAAGCTGATCGAGGCGATGCGCGAGTTGTTCCGGGACGTCGACGTGCTGGCCACCCCGGCGGCGCCGGGGCCGGCTCCCGAGGGCCTGGCGTCCACCGGATCGCCGGTCATGAACCGGCCGTTCAGCTTCCTGGGCTTCCCGAGCCTCACCGTACCGTGCGGCCTGACGCTGCACGGGCTCCCGCTCGGCCTACAGCTCGCCGGACGCCCGTTCGAGGAGTCGACGATTCTCCGGGTCGCCGCCGCATACGAGGGCGCGACGTCCTGGAGCGAAGCCGTGCCGCCACTGTAGCGTGGGCGCGTCGGAACCCGCGGTGACACGCGCACCCCGGTGTGGCTCCGCGGAGTCAGGCCGCCTCAGCGTCCGCCGAGCACAGCCACCTGGCTCCAGATCCGCAGCAGGACGCCGACCATCGCCGCGAGGTCGGCCAGGCTGAGCACGGGGTTTTCGAGCAGCCGGGCGAGGACCATGCCTGCGGCGATCACGGCGGCGGAGAGCATGAGCTTGCGGAGAAACGCCGCGACCTGATCGGGCTCGCCGCCTCTCCCGCCGGCCGGGGTGGGCGCGAACCCTCCTCTTGCGGCCTGTCCCCCCCGCGCGCGGTCGTAGGCGCCGCGGAGATCCGGGTCTCCCAGCACGGCGTAGGCTTCGTTGATCAGTTTCGCCCGTTCTTCGTCTCCGCCGAGATCGGGGTGGGCGCCCATCTCGCCCATGAGGGTGCGGTACGCCTTCTTGACCATCTCCTGAGAGGCGCGCGGGTGCACCTGAAGAATCTCATAGTAGTCGATCTCCGGCCGGAACCGCATCGTCGCGCCACCATTGTAGCATGCATGGCGCGCGCTATCGTCCGTGCGGCCCCGGCCCTGACGCCCCCGGATCTTCCTCGAGGCCAACGGAGAACGACCGCTCGAGCAGCGACTCCGGAAACGCCCGGAACGCCAGATGGGTGTTCGTCCGCGTGATCCCGGGGATCTCCACCATTCTCCCCGTCACCGTGTCGGCGAGTTCGGTGTAGTCCTTCAGCCGCAGCACCGCGATGATATCCCACTCACCGGTCACCGAATAGACCTCCGCAACGCCGGCAATCTCGGCGAGTTGCCGCGCAACCTCCTGGGTACGCCGCCGCTCGGTCTGGATCATCACAAACGCGGTGAACATCGTGCCTCCTCCTTCGACCCTGCGCTTGGGTCGCTCCCCGCCGACGCCGTGCTAGCTCGATGCGGCGAGCCGGTCCGCGATCCCGAGGTATGTCGCCGTTTGCACGACCAGATCCCGCACCGCGACCGACTCGTTCGGCCCGTGCGCGCGATGCCGCGACGGGTCGCTCTCGGGGGCCCCCGGCGAGAATCCGTACGCCCGCACCCCGAGCGCGCGCACGAACCGGGAATCGGTGAACCCGCCGCTGATGCTTGGGACGACCTCGACCGTCCGGCCGATCGCGCGGGCGAGCGCATCCTGGAACACGGCCACGAGGTCGGCGGGGGCATCCGATTTGTTGGACACCGCCGTCTGGTCCACGCGGACGTCGGCGCCGGCGAGCAGGCGCTGCGCGAGCTCCTGCACGTACGCCGGCCCCTGATGGGGCAGCGCCCGGACGTCGCAGGTCAACCGGCACGCATCGGGCACGCTGTTCGACTTAACCCCGCCCGAGACCAGCGTCGGGGTGATGACGAGGCGCGAGGTCTGCCGCACGTGGTCGGCGAGGCGCGGATGGGACGGCGCGAGGCGCGCGATCACCGCGTCGACCGTGGCCGGCGTGACCGGGCCGACTGCACGGGAGAGCGCCTCGAAGACCGGCGCGCCGGTGTCCCGCTCCGGCTCGTACCCCTGCAGGCGGGCCAGCGCCGCCGCGACTTTGTAGAACGCGTTGTCGCCCTCCCACGGACGCGCCGCGTGGGCGCCGCGCCCGTGAAACGTCGCGGTCACCTCGTACCTGCCCTTTTCGCCGACACCGAGCAGGCACCAGTCGCGACCGGGCGCCGGCACGAACGTCCCCCCACCTTCGTTGAGGCAGCACTGCGCCTGGAACCAATCGGGATGTGTCTTCGCCACCCACCCGGCGCCGTAGGCTCCTCCGGCCTCCTCGTCCGCGACGCAGACGAACCCCACACCGTGCGCGAGCGGCACCCCGAGCCGCCGCAGCAGGATCAGCGTCATCGCCTGCGCCGCGACCGTGCCCTTCATGTCGGCGGCACCGCGGCCGTGGAGATATCCGTCCTCGACCGCACCGGCGAACGGCTGGTGGGTCCACTGCGCAGCGTCGCCTGCGGGCACGACGTCGGTGTGCGACAACAAGACGAGAGCCGTCCTCCCGCTCCGCCCGGGAACCGTCGCGAAGAGATTGCCACGCTCCGGGACGCGCCCGTGGATTTCAGACTCGACCCCGGCGGCTCGGAGGATGCGCTGCAACAGGGTCGCCGCCTCGGTCTCGTTGCCCGTCGGCATCACACCCGTGTTCGTCGTGTCGATCCTGACCAAATCGCGCGCCAGCGCGACGATCTCCTCACCGTGCTCTTCGGCAATCCGGCCAACATCGGGTGCGGGCATCCGATCCCTCCGCGAAACGCTCTCGGGCGACCTCCTGCGGCCGCTGACGGAACCTTCCCGCAGGCTCGCGATGCCTCCTCCCGGGCGAACCCGAAGCGGCCGTGTCGCATGGGTCGCATCGGGCGCGGCAGCGCGCCGCGGCCGTTCTCGCAAGATCCACCACAGACGCCGGAGCGCGATCGCGCGCAGGGGCGGCGGATTACCCGGCGAGCGTGCGCGCGGCTTCGAGGAGCACGGCGGTGCCGCGTGCACAGGCCTCCGGTTCGGTCCACTCGCGCTCGTTGTGGCTCAGGCCGCCGACACTCGGCACGAAGATCATGCCGGCCGGGAAGCGATCCGCCACGTACTTGGCGTCGTGTCCCGCGCCCGCCCACAACCGGCGGCTGGAGTAGCCCAGGGTTCGCGCCGCTTGGGACACGGCCTCGATCACGATCGGCGAGAACGAGGTCGCCGGGCTCCGCCAGAACTCTTCCACGCGGACCTCAACTCCGTCCCGGCGTGCGGCGTCCGCGCACCGATCGCGGAACGCGGCACGCGCGCGATCCAGATCCTCACCCCGCGGCGCCCGGAGATCGGCGGTCAACCGCACCGACCCGGGCACCACGTTGACCGCGTTCGGCACCACCTCGAGCCGTCCCACCGTGCCACGGACACCCGGCACCGCCTGGGCCGCTTCCCGGAGGGCGAGCACGACCCGCGCCGCCGCGACCAAGGCATCCCGCCGATCGGCGATCGGCGTCGGGCCCGCGTGCGCGGCGCGTCCGACGACGTCGACCCGGCTCCACGAGATTTCCTCCACACCCTCGACGACCCCGATCTCATCGCCCGCGCGCTCCAGGACCGGCCCCTGCTCGACGTGGAGTTCCAGGTACGCGGCGGCCGCGGCGAGCCGATGGGTCGCGTCACCGGCGTAGCCGATGCGCCGCAGTTCGGCTCCAAACGTGCGCCCGTCGAGATCGGGCGTCGCGTACGCCTGCTCCAGCGTAAACTGCCCGCACACGACGCCGCTCGCCAGCATCGCCGGAGCGAACCGAACGCCCTCTTCGTTCGTCCAGCAGACGACCTCGAGCGGATGCCGCGTCACGATGTCCGCGTCGTTCAGCGCGCGCACAACCTCGAGTGCCGCGAGCACACCGAGCGCGCCGTCAAACCGCCCCCCGGTGGGCACGGTATCGAGGTGGGAGCCCATGACCACCGGCGGTAGGACCACGACGGCACCGAGGCGTCGCCCGTAGATGTTCCCTAAGTCGTCCACGCGGACCGCGCAATCCGCGTCCTCGAGCCAGCGGACGAGTAAGTCCCGAGCGGCCCGGTCTTCATCGGTCAGCGCGAGACGCCGCACCCCTCCGGCGGGCGTGGCGCCGATCTCGGCCATCGCCGTGAGCGCGGCCCAGAGCCGGTCGCCGTCGACACGAGCAGGAGAGGTGGAGGTCACGAGATCCGGGTTCGCCGGGCCGGCGGTCGCTCCTTGAGTGCCCGGCGCCGGAATGTGACCGTCCGGCCGCCCAGCGAGTGTCCGCGGTCGTCCCCCGGATGCCTCGTGTGGCCGCCTGCTGGAGCCCGGATGAGTGCGCCGGCGCCACGCAAGTGCCGACACGAGAACCGGGGTGCGCGCCCGCCGCCCCCCCAACGGAAGTATTTGGGAATCCCGTGTGGTACGTTGAGATCGGGCCCGGTGAGCGCGCTGTGACCGCGCCGGGAAACGCGGTTGTTCGGCGCTCCATGGGAGT
This sequence comes from bacterium, assembly GCA_035295165.1. NCBI lineage: Bacteria > bacterium. Next base: position 3,672 of record DATGJN010000010.1, on the reverse strand, counting down.
GCGGGCGTAGATGAGCGACACGATCAGTCCCACGCGAATGAATCTGCTGCAGCGCAGGAGCCGGATGGCCCAAGCCCTGCAAGCTGCCGATCTCCTCACGCGGAAGCGCGACGCCCTCGCATCCAATTTTTGGGACCTCGTTCGGCAAGCGCACATCGCTCGAACCCGATTGATCCGGATTGCAGACGCGTCCTATCGGATCCTGAGCGTCGCCAAAGCGGTCGAGGGGCCGGAAGTGCTGGAATCTGTGGCGTTCGTGGACACTCGAAATCTGTCGGTCGAGATCGGCACGAACAATCTGTGGGGTGTTCAGGTTCCCGCGGTAACGGGAAACGGCGTACACAGGACCATGCTCGAGCGGGGACACGATCCGATCGCCGTCTCGTGGCGTGCCGTCGAATGCGCGAATCACTTCGAGGAACTGGTGTCCGTCCTGCTGAGCGCCGCAGGCACCGAGGCGACGATGGCCAAGGTCGGTGATGAGATTAGGAAGACGACCCGCCGGGTGAACGCGCTTGAACAGATCCTGATCCCCCGCCTGCGTGAGGAGATCCAGCAGATCGCCGCCAAGTTGGAGGAACGGGCGCGGGAAGACGTATTTCGGCTCAAGCGGGTCAAGAAGAAGCTTGCGGACGGGCCCGGGCGGGACCGTCCTCCGTGAGACAAGCGGCCGGGACCATCGTTGGGGCGCGCGTTGTGGATCCCGGGTCCGGTCGAAGGTTGCGGCCGGGGAAGCCTTGACGGATCACACGGAGGGAGGCGGAACAATGCGAGTTGTCATCGGCACGGATGGGTCGCCCCACGCGGACCGAGCGGTCCTCTGGGTGGCGCGATGGGGGCACACGTTCGGCGGCCTCGACGTGACCCTGATCAACGTGGGCCATATCCCGCACGCACCGGCCGTCGGGCCCGGCGTGCACCGCCTCTCCGACTTTCGTATCATTGCCGAGCGGCTCGAATCCGAAGGCGAAGACATCCTCGTCCACGCCGCGCGTGCATTCACGGAACATGGGACACACGTGACGACGGTGTATCGGACTGGAGACCCGGCCGAGGAGATCCTCAAACTCGCGCAGGAGGTCCGTGCAGATCTGATCGTCCTTGGCCGGCGAGGCCTCGGCCGGATCGGGGGATTGGTCCTCGGGAGCGTGAGCGAACGGGTCCTCCACGGCGCCCATTGCTCCGTGGTGATCGCGCGCTAGATCCGCTCGGAGGACCCGGTCCCCACCCTCGCCACGTCGGGACGCCGGCCTCAGCCGGCCGCGCGCGGCCGGTCCGTGCCGAAATCCTTCGCGCTGAGACCGAGCTCCCGCATCTTCCGCCACAGGGTTGTCCGACCGATCCCGAGGAGCTCGGCTGCACGACTCAGGTTACCCTGCGTGAACCGCGCCGCGCTCAGAATCGCTACCTCTTCCGCCTGCGCGAGGCTCCGGACCGGTTCGGCGATCGGTTTGTTCGGCACCTTCGCGTGCGGCCGACGCACGCTGTCCGGCAGGTGCGCGGGCTGGATCGCACGTCCCATGCACCGGAGTGCCGCGCGCTCGATCGCCGCCTCGAGTTCGCTGATGTTGCCCGGCCACGGATAGGCGCGCAGCAGGCGCCTTGCGGCGGCCGTCATCGACAGCGGACGCCCGATCTGCGCGCTCAACTGCTCCAGCAAGTGATCGATCAACAACGGCAGGTCCTCCGGACGTTCGCGGAGCGGCCGAGGCATGATCACAAACGAACTCAAACGGAAGAGCAGGTCGGGGCGAAACGCCCCTTCCGCGACGCGTGCCTCGAGATCGACTTCCGTGGACGCGATCACCCGCATGTCGACGGGAACCGTGCGCGTGCCACCGAGGCGGGTCACCTCGCCCGATTCGATGACTGCGAGCAACGCGGCCTGCATCTCGAGCGGCAGCGCCTCGACGTCTTCGAGGAGCAGCGTGCCGCCATCCGCCAACTCAAACTTACTCGGCTGCCCGGTCGAACGCCCGCTGTTGAACGCCCCCGCGGCGAACCCGAGGAACTCGCCGAGCACGAGGGCGCGGGGGATCGCGCCGCAGTTGATCGCGATGAACGGACCGTCCGCGCGCGCGCCGCTGTTGTGGATCGCGCGCGCGAGCGGGTTCTTGTTGGTACCGCTCTCTCCGATCAACAGCACGCATCCCCGCGCGTTTGCCGCGGCGAGCGCCTGCCGTCTCACGCGCCGCGCGGCCGGCCCGTGCCCGACGATGTCGTCGAGCGTGAGACGGGCCTGCGCGCCGAGCTGACGGTGCACCAACTGACGCACCCGCTCGATCCGCTGCAGCGTCGCGATGTAGACCGCGGGATCACCCTGTCGCGTGCGGATGATGCGCAGGCTGACGAGACACTCGACGGGTCGGCCCTGCACGGCCAGCGTGGCCTCGACGTCGTGCAGTTCCTCCCCAAGGACGAGTGCGCGCGCAAATCCCTGCTGCAGCGTCAGATACTCCGCGAGCGGCCGCCCGACGACCATCGTCGGCGTGAGCCCGAGGAGCAACCCGGCACGGTGGTTGAGGTGCGTGATCACCCCCCCGGCCGTCCACGCGAGCACGCCCTCGGAGATCGCGTCCATCGTCTCGTTCAGCTCGGTGGCCTGCGTGTTGGCCTCGTGGATGAACAGGTCCGCCTGCAGCTGGTTCTCGATCGCCTTGGCCGCGCCCACCACGATCCCCAACACGTGGCGGCTGTGCCGGTCCACCGGACCAAGGAGGCCGATCACCCCGACGGGGCCTCCGTCCAGGTCGAAGATCGACGCGGCCGCCGATCCGAGTGCGTGGAAGCATTGCAGGAAGTGTTCGGGCCCGACGATCTGGACGGGCGCACGCTCGATCAGTGCCACCGAGAACGCCGTGGTCCCGATGCGCGTCTCGTCGAGAAACGCCCCGCGGCGGAATCCCAGGTGCGTGGCTGCCGCTACGGCCTCGCGGTCGCCCAACATCTCCAGTAGACAGTTGGTGCTGTCGCAAAACAGCAGCGCGGCCCCGGCGCCCTCGATGTACTGGTGAACGTCCTCCATCAGCGGCCGGGCGATCGCCCGCATAGAAGCGTGCTGGTTCAGCGTCAATGGAAGGACGTCGTCACTGAGGTACGCCCATTGCGGCGCGCCAAGCGGGTTCAACCGGGGGGCACACCGCTTCCAGGAGACCGCGACCAGCGGGTCGAGGCCCGCGCCGAGCTGACCGGTCTCCGTGAAGCGCGTCCAGGCGTCACACACAACCGCGAGGTCATTCGAACGGTCTGACGGTTGCATGGAGGCTCCTCCGTCCCGCCGGGGACATCGCGCTGCACCTCGGCAGCGTCCGGCGAGCACGCACGTCCCGGTGCGCGCACGGTCGCCCACGTCCGCGAATCTTCCGTCAAGAACCGTATTTCGCGCACCCGGCCGGTCTTCCCCTGCCCCAGCTCTGGAGGCTCCAGGACCCCCGGGACCCCGGCGGACGTTCGCGGGCCTGGGCGCGGCGAACAGCATCTCTAGCAGGATGCTGAAAAAGCAGGCATCCGACAAGATGTGATGAATTGATGCTGCGACACTTCGCTGCTCATACACACCACCTGTCGGAGGACCCTCGCATGTGCGGTGACGACCTGCACCAAGACGCGATGTTCAGCTACATCTCGCCCGAGCAACGCGTGCCCCCGGATCACCCGCTCCGCACGATCCGG
>DATGJN010000009.1 GCA_035295165.1 bacterium | reverse complement strand
ACGGCCTGCCCGTCCTGCGTGCTCCCAGGTGCCCCTCACCTGGATGGTCTCACCATAACATGACTGCGCATGCGCAGCGCATGCAGGGAGTGCACCCACCACTTTCATACCTGATAATGGCTTCGTCGAACGGCTGCAAGGAACAATCCTGAACGAGCTGTGGCGGGTGGCCTTCCGCCGCACGTACTACATGAGCGTCGCGCAGTTGGAGCGCGACTTGCAAGCCTACCTGCGCTTCTACAACCGGGAGCGCCCGCATCAAGGGTATCGCCTGCAAGGCCGCACGCCGGCGACGCTGTTCGCCGGCAGAAAGGCCAGCTAACCCATGCCGCCGGGCTCGGTTGGAGTGCAAAAGTGTCAACACCTCGTCCACACTGGACAGCCTAGGCATCGTCCTGGAATGCGCGCGCGGGGCGCCCCCGCCGCCTTGGACGGAAGAGCCGGATGGGTTCCGCCGAGGAGGAGCGCGCGGCGGCTGCGTCTCGGATGCTAGTGGTCGATCGTCCAATCGTGCGACACGGAGGCTGGCTCATCATGGACAACGAGATTGTTCGTTCGGCGACGGTTCACTGGGATGGGGACGTGGCACATGGACGGGGGACGATCGCGACCGGGAGCGGCAAGGTGAGAGCGGACTATTCGTTTGGGACGCGCTTCAGCGGCGACCCCGGGACGAACCCGGAAGAATTGCTGGGGGCGTCCCACGCCGCGTGCTTCACGATGGCGTTGAGCTCTGAACTGACCCGTGCCGGGCACCCGCCCGTCTCGATCGACACGGAAGGGTTGGTGCACCTGCAGCGCATGAAGACGGGGTACGAGATCCCTTCGATCGAGCTGACCACGACCGCGGTCGTGCCGGGTGTTGCCGATGCGGAGTTTCAGGCGATGGCGGCGCGCGCCAAGGAGAACTGTCCCTTGAGCCGTGCGCTCCGAGCGGTGCCGATCTCGCTGCGCGCGACGTTGCGGCCCGCGTAGACGCGCACCGACTCACGGCGTAATCGGCGCCGCGATCGCGCTCTGCGACAGGCGTCGTTCGGATCGGCGGCGGCACCTCGAGAACGCCGCGTGCCGCGGGGGGTCAGGCGGGAGTAGCGACCTCGGCCGGCCGGAGCGGCGCCTCACGTCGCGTGCCAGGGTAGCCAATCCGCAGCACGAGCGCCGCGGCGAGCAGGCAGAGCAGGCCGGAGCTCGTGAACGCCGCCTGATACCCGCCGAACCAGGTGTGCAGCACGCCCGCGCCGAACGCCGCCGTCGCCGCGCCGAGCTGGTGCGCCGCGAAGATCCACCCGAACATCAGCGCCGCGTTCTGCTTGCCGAACAGGTCCGCGGTGAGGCGCACGGTCGGCGGCACGGTTGCGACCCAGTCCAGCCCGTAGAAGACCGCGAAGACGGCGAGGCCGACGAACGTCGGACCGAACGACGACGTCCCGACGTAGGGCAGGAAGAGGATCTGCGCACCGAACGCGATCGGGAGGAAGATCAGCGAGAGGCCCCGGAGGCCGTAGTACCAGCACAGCAGGTAGCGGTTATTCCACCGGTCCGACAGCCATCCCGACAGGGTCGTCCCCAGCAGGTCGAACACGCCCATCGACGCCAGCAGGCCCGCGGCGGTCACCTCGGGGATGCCGAATTCCATGCACGCGGGGATGAAGTGCGTGCCGATCAGCCCGTTCGTGCTCGCGCCGCAGATGTAGAACGTGCCCGCGAGCAGCCAGAAGTCTTTGGAACGCAGCCCCGTCGCGAGGCCGGCCAGCGCCGCGCCGGGGGCGCGCCGCGGCGGCCGCGGCGGCTCAGGCCCGTCCGCCGGCGCGCCGAACGGCCTCAGCCCGATGTCCCGCGGATCGTTGCGCATGAAGAACGCCACGAGCGGCAGGGCGCACACGGCCGCGACCGTGATCACGAGGGCCGCCGTCCGCCATCCGTCCGTCACGACGAGGTGGGCCAGGACCGGAAGGAACACGAGTTGTCCCGTGGCGGCGCTCGCAGTCAGCATGCCCATGACGAGCCCGCGCTGCCGATCGAACCAGCGGTTAGAGATCCAGGCGCCGAGCACCGACGCCGTGGACCCGGAACCCACGCCCACGACGACGCCCCACAGGAGGTCGAGCTGCCAGGCCGCGCGCATGAGCGTCGTAAGTCCCATGCCGACGGCGAGCAGGACGAGCGCGCCGAGCGCCACGCGTCGCGCGCCGAACCGATCCATCAGCGTCGCGGCGAACGGACCGAGCAGGCCGTAGAGCAGGAGGTTAATCGAGACCGCGAGCGACACCGTGGCGCGATTCCAGCCGAACTCGCGCTCCAGCGGGACGATCAGCACCCCGGGCGTCGAGCGGATGCCCGCGGCGACGAGCAGCACCAAGAACGTGACCGCCATGACGACCCACGCGTAGTGAACCCGCCCGCGCGTGAGCGTGACCGCATTGATCATGCCGGAGGTACCTCGCCGGCGGCGCTCACGCGCGCTCCAGTGCGGCGAGTGAGGCGAGTCCGAACGCGCCGATGACGCCGCCCGAGACTCGGTTGATCCACCGCATCGCCGGCGCGCCGATGCGACGGTGGAGCAACCCGACCGTCGTGCTGAGTGTCAGCCACCACGCCGCGGAGCCACAGAACGTGCCCGCGACCAGCAGCGTCGCGTAGAGCGCGTCGGGGCCGTTCGCCGGGGCGACGGCGGTGAAGATCGCCGCGAACATGAAGATCGTCATCGGGTTGGTGATCGTCAGGAGCAGCGTCGACGCATACGCGGCGAGCCGGTTGACCGGGACCTCCGCGCCGCGATCCGGAGCGCTCTTCGCGCGCGCGGTACGCACGCCGAGGTAGACGAGCAGCAGCCCGCCGGCGAGGTGGAGCGGCTGCGCATAGTGCGCGAAGAACTGGGACAGCACGGTGAGGCCGAACCCCGCGACGGCCGCGTAGAACGCGTCCGCCGTCGCCGCGCCGAGCCCGGAGACGAACCCGGCGATGCGCCCCTGCGCCAGGCTGCGCCGGATGCACAGCACCCCGATCGGCCCGACGGGCGCGGCGATCGAGACCCCGATCGCGAAACCTTTGAGCAGCGTGGTCAGTTCGTGCACGGGGACACGTCCCGAAAAGACTTAGTACGCCTAAACGCGCACGGGCGGGCCCGGGATTCCTCCGCGCGGCGCGCGCGCTCACGCGGTCGCGGCGAGGAGCACCCGCAGCGGGACGAGCTCGAACCCTCTGCGCCGAAGCCCCGCGATCATCTCCGGGAGGGCGGCGGTGGTCGCGGCGGGCGTCGACGGATGGCCGCCGCGGTCGTGTAGGTTGACGATCGCGCCGGGGTGCGCGCCGCCGACGACGTGCGCCGCCATCTTGGCGGCCGGCGCGGCGGCGAGCCAGCCTTCGGAGCGCACGGACCAGAGCACGCGCACCTCCCCGATCTGCCCGGCCCGCACGTACGCCGCCCAGTTGAAGGTCCCCCATGGGGGCCGGAAGTAGCGGGGGGCGGCGCCGAGCGCGTCCGCGATCGCGGCGGCACCGCGGTCCACTTCGGCGATCGAGGCGCCGGGGCCGAGGGTCCACAGGTGGCGGTGTCCGTAGGTGTGGTTCCCGATGTCGTGGCCGGCGGCCGCGACTGCCCGCGCCGCGGCGGGATGGGCGTCCACCTGACGTCCGACCATGAAGAACGCGCCCTGGACGGCGGCCGAGGCGAGGGCGTCGAGGATGCGGGGTGTGTGCTCCGGATCGGGGCCGTCGTCGAAGGTGAGCGAGACCATCGGGGAGCGGGCCCCGCACGTCACCACCCCGACGCGCAACCCGCCCGCCAGCGTCTGCGTCCCGAGCGTGTAGGCGGCCGCACCGGCAAGGGCGACGGTCGCGACACCAAGGCCGACGTGCGCGGGGTCATGCAGCGTGCTCACCGCCGCCGGAGCCGTCCTTCACGGCGGTGCTGCGGACGCACGCCTAGCCTTCGACGAGGTCCGTGCGCCAGCGCGCCGACGTGCCGGCGGCGATCAACAGGAGCCCGCCGCTCAGATAGAACGGCGAAGAGGGATTGGCCCACTGCCAGAGGTAGCCGCCGACGAGCGGACCGATCACACCGCCCATGCCCTCGATCGTCATCGCGATGCCCAGTCCCGCGCCGCGGACGTCGTCGGGGAGGAGGCGGAGCAGGATGCTGTTCCAGGCCGGGAGGACGAACGCGTAGGCCACTCCGATCCCGATGAAGTCCAGCATCAACAGCCACAGTTGGTGGCAGAACGGCAGCGCCAGCAGGAGCAGCGCGACCGCGCCGAGCCCGACGCTGTAGGTCCGCTGGCGGCCGAAGCGGTCGCCCATGTGGCCGGCGCGCGCCATCAGCGCGAGCGCGCTCCCCGGACCGAGCACCAGCAGCAGGAACATCTCGCGCTCGTCGATCCCGCGCACAAACTCGAGGTACGGGACGATGATCGGGATCAGCACCCCCGCGGCGATGATCTGAGGGATCAGGCTGCCGGCGAGTGCGGCGAGCGCGCGGATCACCGAGGGGACGAGCTGCCTGACGTTCGTCCGGGTGGTCACGTGAGGCTCCACCGTCTCCGCGGGCAGCCGGTGACCGAGCAGCGCCGCCGCGAGCAACGGGATTGTGAACACCCCCAACGACAGCGGATGGGTGGCGCGGCTGATCAGCGTCGCGAGCCCGATGCCAGCGCCGCCGCCGAGAAACCACGTCGAGAAGACGCGTCCGAGGACCCCGCCGACGGCGGAGCCTGCGCCTTTGGTCAGCCGCGTCAACGCGGCCGGCCACAGCGGCGACGCGGCCGCGCCCATCACGATGAGCGCGACGAACACCTCCCACGTGCTGCGCGAGGTCACGAGCGCGGCGAACGCGGCGAAGTACAGCCAGAAGCCGTACAGCAGCATCTTGCGGGTGCCGATCCGGTCGACCATCCATCCGGCGACGAGCTTGAGGGTGACCTCGGCGAAGAAATAGCTGGAGACCGCGGCGCCGGTGGTTCCCATCGGCCAGCCGAACCGTTCGGTCAGGATCGTGGGCAGGAGCACGAACAGGAGTGCGCCATGGACGAACTCCACTAAGGCTATTGAGATCGCGAGCAGGCCGGTCTCGTTCTGGAGCATCAGGGGGTTGCGGAAGGGAGCACGAGAGGCCGCTCGGTCGTGGCCGGCGTCCGATCGCTCGCGAGTCGGATCAGCTGGGTGACCACGACCTGAGCCGCGTCCGGCCGGCCGAGATCCGCGACCGCCTGCTGCATCGCGGCCAACCGCTCCGGGTGGGCAAGCAACGCCGCGAGCGCCGCTCGAAGTTCGCCCGGGGTCTTCGGCGCGAGCGCCGCGCCATGGTCGAGGAGGAACCGCGTGTTGCCCTCCTCCTGCCCCGGGATCGGGCGGTAGATCAGCATCGGGAGGCGCTTCGCGAGCGCCTCGCTGACGGTCACGCCGCCGGCCTTCGTGACGAGCAGGTCGCTGACCGTCATCAACTCCTCGACGTTGTCCACGTAGCCGAACGCCTGGAACCGGTGGGGCGAGCGCGCCGTGCGCGCGCGGACCTGCTCTTCCAGCCGGCGATCGTAGCCGCAGACGACGAGGGCCTGGAGCGGGTGCGGGAACTGCGCGAGGACGCGCACCACATCGCCGACGCCGCCCAACATCGCGTACGCCCCCGCCATGACGAGGATGACCGGCACCCCGGGTGCGAGTCCGAACTTCGCCATGAGGGCCGCACGATCGAGCGGCCGCGAGAACTTCTGTTCGATCGGCAGCCCCGACACCACGATCGACTCCGGCAGGATGCCGCGCTCCACGAGGCCGTCCCTGACGAGCGCGTTGGGGACGCAGTACCGGTCCACCTTCGGGTGGATCCACTGGCTGTGCGTCACGTAGTCCGTGATGACGGTGAGGCAGGGGACCGACGTCCGTCCGGCGATCTTGAGATCCGACATCGTCCCCGCAGGCGTGCAGTGGACGCAACACACGACGTCCGGGCGCTCGGTCGCGAGATACCGGTCCAGGCGCTCCATCCCCATCCTGTTGATCGCGCGCTGGACGAGCGAGTCCGGCCGGATGTCTCCCGTCAGCTTATAGAACATGCCGTACATCCCGGGCGCGCGCCGGACGCTTTGGATGTACGAGAATTTCGTCACCGCGTCGAACACGGGGTGCACGAACCGGGCGAAGTAGTCCACCATGTCCGCGCGGCCGCCCGTCCGGGTCTCCCACTCGGCCGCGATGGCCTCGCCGGCGCGCTTGTGGCCGCCGCCGTAGTTGCAGGACAGGATGGACAGGAGCATCCGCGTCACCGGCGGGGGCTTCCCTCTCCGGTCCGAGCGGGTTCCGCCCGATGGCGCGTGGCGCCGGCCAGTGCCGGGGGCGCCGGGTGGATCACGCGGATTCGCCGCGGCAGGAGCGAGAGGTTGAACACCTGGCTGGGTCCGAGCAGGCTTCCATCCACCTGCGCGTCGCGGCGTTGGTCCAGACGGATCGTCGCCTCGGGGCACCGCTGCACGCTGAGCTCGGGGAGGGGCAGGCGGCGAAGCAGCCGCGCGGTTTTGCGCAGCCGCCGTCCGCCGAGATCTTGCAGGAGGTACAGATCGAGCAATCCGTCCGAGAGGCTCGGGGCCGGCAGCGCCTGCAGCCGTTCGCCGTACATCCGGCCGTTCGCAGCTGCGATCATCAGGGCCTTGCCGCGGAAGACCTGGTCCCCGACCTCGATCTCCACCGGGAATGGATCGAAGCCGGACGACAGCAGCAGGAGCGCCGCAAGATAGTACACTGAGCGGTTGCGCGCGAGCCGGTAGCGGGCGCGGAGCGTGTTGACCATCTTGACAACCTGCACGTCCGCGCCGAGCCCGAAGATGTGCAGAAAGTACCGGCCGTTCACGACGCCGACGTCGATCGCGCACTCCCGACCCTGCGAGAGGATGCGTAGCGCCTTCTCCGGATCCTTGGGGATGCCCAGCGACCGCACCATCTCGTTTCCGGTGCCGCAGGGAATGATGCCCAGCGGGAGCGCGGAGCCGCTGTTCACAATGCCGTTGATCGCGCCGTTGATCGTCCCATCACCCCCCAGGACGACGACGCGGTCGAACTTCGACCCGTCGCGCCGGAGCGACGCGGCGAGCAACTGCGCCGCGGATTCCGCCGTGGGGGCCACGACCAGATCGTATTCGTGCCCGGCGCGTCGGAGCGCGTTCGTGACGACCGGAAGAACGTCGCGCGTGCGGCCTCCACCGGAGCGGAGGTTGGCGACGATCAGCGTGGCCGGCATCCCATCACTCCTTTACGACTACGACCCGCGGGGTGATGCGATGGGCGTGTTTGCACCGCGTTTTGGTTTGAACCATGTCCATTGTAACCGTTTCATTATCTCCAGAATGCCTTGGAGTGTCAAACCACCATCAACTTACCTTCCGCGCGGTCGCTCGCAACTCCCCCTCGTCCGGTGGAGCCCCAGGCCGGAGGAAACGATGGCACTGCGTAGAACCTCGCAACGACCACACCGAACGGCGCCGCACCGCGGCACCGCGGCACGACATCCTCGGAGGTGCAGCGTGGCGTACGCCGGAGGCGCGTCGGAATTCGGGCCGCGGCCCGTGGCGATGGGGCGGCGGGGAATGGTGGCCTCCGCGAACCCGTTGGCCACGCAGGCGGGGCTCAGGATGTTCGCCGCCGGCGGCAACGCCGTGGACGCGACGATCGCCACCGCCGTCGCCGTCACTGTCGTCGAACCGTACTTCTCCGCCGTCGGCGGCATTGGGATCGCGGTGCTCTCGCTGCCGAACGGGGAGACGCGCACGTTGAACTTCATGGGACGCAGCCCGCGCGCGGCGCGCCCGGAACTGTTCAACGAGAGCACTCAGGATCTGGGCATCCTCGCCCCCATGGTGCCGGGGAACGTCGCCGGCTGGGCGCGCCTGCACGACGAGTTCGGAAGCCTGCCGCTCGCGCAGGTGCTCGAGCCCGCGATAGAGCTCGCCGAGCGCGGCGCGCCGGTGACCTCGTTCGATCACATCCGCACGACCCAGGCCGTGGATCGCCTGGGGCGTCCCGACGCGGCCCGCACGTTCCTCAAGGACGGCCGGCCGTATCAGCCCGGGGAGGTGCTGCGCCAGCCCGGGCTCGCCGCGACGCTGCGCGCGCTCGCGTCCGAAGGCTGGATGAGCTTCTACCGCGGCCGTCTCGCGCAGACGATCGCCGCGTACTTCACCGATCACGGCGGCATGGTCACCGCCGAGGATCTCCGGACCTACCCCGACGCCATCAAGTGGGAGGAGCCGATCACCGCGTCCTACCGCGGGTACCAGATCCGGACGACCCCTCCACCCAGCAGCGCGGTCCAGGTGCTGCAGACGCTCCGCATCCTCGAAGCATTCGATCTGACGGACCAGGACCCGCTCGGCGCGGACAACCTGGCGGTCACGGCGGAGGCGATCCGTCTCGCGCGGATGGACGCGGCCAAACACGTCGCCGATCCGGCGTTTGTGGACGTGCCGCTCGCGTGGATGCTGTCGGACGAACGGATCGAGCAGCACCGCGCGGAAGCCCGAAAACGGCTCAAGGCGGCGCGGGCACGTGCCGCGCGCTCGAACGGCAGCCGCGCGCCGATCCGGCGCGCGGGGAAGGTGCGCGAGCGCTCCACGACGCACCTCGCCGCGGCTGACGCCAGCGGGCTCGCGGTCAACATCACGCAGACGATCGGAAGCGGGTACGGGTCGGGCGTCGTGATCGGCGACACGGGCATCACGATGAACAACGGGCACCACTGGTGCACGCTGATTCCCGGTGACGCTAAGATGATCGCGCCCGACAAACGGCGCGAATCGCCGTCGTCGCCGGTTCACGGGTTTGGGCTGCACGGTGCGCCGGTGGCCCCGACCCATTCGTTCGGGATCGACCCGCTCGGGCCCGCCCACGCCACCCGCGGAGGGCGGATCGCGTTTATGATCGGCACGCCGGGATCCTACAGCATCCCGCAGACGACCGCTCAGGTCATCATCGGCCTCGTCGACTACGGGCGGAACGTCCAGGACGCCATCGCCGCCCCGCGGTTTCGATGGAAGGACGACGTCGGCGATCCGTTGCCGCCGCGGGTGTTGTTGCTGGAAGGCCGGTTCGGGGCGGCGGTCCGCCGGACCCTGGCGTCCCGCGGCTACAAGGTCGAGGTGCTCGAAGACTGGTCGGTGCGCGTCGGCGGCGCGCAGGGCATCGTGTTTCGTGAGGACGGCTGGCTGCAGGGCGGGGCGGATCCGCGGCGCAACGGCTACGCGATGGGCTGGTAGGGAACAGAGAACGATCGGGGGAGGATCGCGGTGCGCGTAACCAGCTGGGGGCTGTTCGTGCTAGGAGTTTACCTAATCCTCGTCGGCCTCGAGAGGTACGGGTTCTTCTTCGGACTCGGACAACTCACCTCGATCCTGGCGGTGGTCGCGGGGGTCCTGCTCGTCGCGGAGACCTGGCGGCGCTGACGCGCACGATCGGGGCGTCGACCCCTGCGGAGCGACGTTCTTCGTCCAAGCGTGTGGTCTGGATTCATCACCCGGATGCGGCGCGTTCAACACCGCGCTGCCATCCGCGCCCCGATCAGGTGGCAATCGCTAGAACGCTGGAATGTCGCCGTTCTGCCCGCATTGGGCAGGCGACCGGCGGCGCGGTTGCGTTCCCCGCGCCCTATGTGTGTTCCTGTTGTCGCCGCTGCTGGGCTTTTGTATACTTGCCATGCGAGACGGGCCGGCGTAGCTCAGTGGCAGAGCAGCGCACTCGTAATGCGCAGGTCACCGGTTCAAATCCGGTCGCCGGCTCCAGCATCTAAGCGAAGTGTCGCAACGATTTCCGAACGGATCGCCATCTGGAATCTGCGGTGCGCTGCTGAGTATTTTCAGATCTCTGCAAATTCTTAGTGCTTCGGGAGGAGCCGATCCGCGGCCAGCCGGGAGGCTTCTCCCTGGAGCTCCGGCAGAACGTGGCTGTAGACCGCGAGGGTAAACGAGGTGCTCCGTAGAGGACAAGTTGCCATAGGTGGCAACATCCTGAAACCCTTATGGGGTGGGCGTCGTCGCCGCTCTTTTGGAGCGAAGTTGCCATGGGTGGCAACGTCTTGCAGCGGCGGCCGGGGTGTACCCCGGGGATCCACGCCCCGACCCTAATTCTCCAGCGGCTACGTGCACTAGCCCTTTCCTGTGTCCACGGCGAGGTAGGCTGTGGTTCGCGGGGACTGGATCGGTCCCGCGGGTATCGACGTACACGGAGACGTTAGGCCGCCGTCAGATGTGGCGTCCCAGTCTACCGCCCAGCATAGAGACCGCGATAGAACCTTCCATCGTGAAGCAAACGCGTGTGGGAGTGTCTGTGAACACGTTCACATGCATTCCGTAACCCGACTCACTGCGCCTCGCTCCGGCCGGTGCTATGTTTTGCGTGCGCCCCCGGCTGCTTGCTGGGGAGTTGACGCAGGCCCTCGTTCCATGCGCCAGGAGGGCCAACCGGGGAGGGTGATTATGTGGCCGGACATGTTCGGACCGGGATGGCCGTGGGGGATGCTCGCGGCGCTTGGTCTGCTTGCGGTCTGCGTCGGGAGCGTGTGGCTCACGTTAGGCGCTAATCGAGCCGCGTCGCCGCGATCCGACCCGATGCTGGAGGCTTGGCGCCGATATGAGCAGGGAGATCTCTTGCGTTCCGAGTTCGAACGCGTCAAACGCGTGATCGCCGCGGAGCACGACCCGGTCGTCAATGCTCGGGCAGCCCGCGCGATTACTGTCCGTCGCCCCAGGTCTCCGGCAGCGTGACGCAACACCCCATCCGCCGAGGCGTGCTCCGGTCGATGCACGTTTCGTGTCACCCCGCCCGACCCGCCTGGTCGTACGCTGTCGGGTGTCGTCCTGTGTGGTTTCCGGTAGGATAGACGCAGGGGCAGTCCAAAGGAGGCGGACACGATGCGGAACTGCGTCGCAACAAAACGGTCCATGTGAACTGCCCGACCGGGAAAGACGTACTGGGCGGTGGCGCCGTTGTTGGGTATCAGGTGGGCAGCAGCTTCGTGCAGGATCCGAACGGTATCTCTCATTGAGAGAGAACCCAACGGAGCCGACGGATGGCAGGCCTCCGGGATCGACCACACGCCGGGCGATTCCTGGGGCGTGACTGTATACGCGATCTGTGCAACGATCTGACGAGGCCACTGTGGAAGCGACAGTGTGCCACGAGACAAGTAGATATTGGTTCGACAACCGCCGAGGGTGGGCGCATCAAGAGCTGATGCGTGGATCTCGCAGTTCGGGCAAGAACGAGCGGCGTCAGTCAGCCCTGGCGCGCCGCCGGATCCCGATCGCGAAAGACCGCGTCCAACGCTACGAGGAGCAATCGCGCGGCAGTCCGGGACGTGATTTCTGCCCAGTCGTATGGGGGCGAAACTTCCACGAGATCGAGTCCCACGACGTGCCCCCGCGCGGCTACGGCCCGGATGGCGTCCCGTAGCTCTGCGTAGCTCAAGCCACCGGGCTCCGGCGTACCGGTGCCGGGTGCGACCGCGATATCGAGCACGTCGATATCTACACTGAGATAGTACGATGCGCCCGGGGGGACGATATTGGCAGCCGCCTCCGGGCCCCGCATCCGCACCTCGGACGCGGACACAGTCCTCAGGCCATACGCATCGGCCGCCTTCAACGGCTCCGAGTACTTCTGCAAGCCCCGCAAGCCGATCTGGGAGATCCCGCTGACGTAGGGGAGTTCGGAGGCCCGTCTCATCACGTTGCCGTGGCCGAGGCGTGTGCCCTGCCGTTCATCGACAAAGTCCTGATGCGTATCGAACTGCACGACGTGGATCGGACCGCGCTCGGCAAACGCGCGGAGTGCGGGATAGGTAATCGCGTGATCCCCGCCGATGAGCACGGGGAGGCTACCGGCCTCAAGCACTTCTTCCACCGCAACCGTTGTCCGGTCCAGGTTGTGTGTGATGTCGGCGGGTGTGATCTCCACGTCACCCCAGTCGACCATCGTCACCCCGCGAAGGATCCACCGCCGAAGATCGAGATCGTACCAGCCTCCGGCGGCGTTGCCGTCGTGCGTATAGTACGATGACCATGCCGACGCCGCGCGCACCGCGCTCGGACCAAATCGGGCCCCAGGACGCAGCGTCGTCCCGAGATCGAACGGAACGCCGAGAAATGCCACATCCGCCGGCCGTCCATCCGAGAGGTCTCGCGGCGGCGCGCCGAAGAACGTACGATATTGTGGTCGCCTTGCGGTAGGCGTCATCAACCGCCTCCATGTCTTGTTTCGGCCGACCGGTAGCGCGCCCCTCGCGGGCCGGAACGGGCTCACTCTACCGCGTGGACGCGCCCACCATCCAAGCGGACCAGGCAGCGGCGTCCGGACACGAGCGATCGTGGCCCCTCACGCCTTGACCGCTCCCTCGAATTCCGAGAAAAGCGCCTCGAAAGCGAGCGGCTTGGCGATGAGCGCCTGCGCGACCTGCTCGTCGAGGAACGTTTGGATCACCTTACGATTCACGGCGACGCCATTCGGGAGCCAATCTTCGCCCATCAGTGCGATCGTATCCTCAATCTCTGGGAGGATCCAGGGCAGCATCTCCGGCAGGGCCCGCAGGCTTGCCTGCCAAGAGGTTTTGGAGCGTTCCAGTGCGTTGTAGAGACTCACTGCGGCCCACGGGTTTCGCTCGAACGTCTCGCGTCGGACCCCGACGATGTGCTGCAGTGGATAGATGCCCGTGCGCAGGTAGTACTCGCGCTCCGCGCGCTTGTAGTCCGGTACCAACCGGACGATCGGGCTGTCCGCCGCGTAGAAGCCCTTCGGGGGATTCGGACACATCAACGCGTCGAGCTCCGCCTCCAGCAGCATGGCGAGGAGCGTCCGGCCGCTCGCGATGTACTGGCCGTGCGGCGGCAGCGTGCCGCGACCGCGGGAGGGCGCACCGTCCACGCTTCCGACCCACCAGCGCATCTCTTCGATCTTCACGCCGGCGTTTCGCAGGATCGCGCGGGACCACGTGTTACCGGTGGCGTGCCAGTCGTTCGTGCCGACGCGTTTGCCGTCCAGATCCCGGAAGTCGCGGAGCCCGCTGCCCCGGCGGACGAAGAAGCAACGCTGGCAGAACGCGCGCTCCGCAAAGAACGGTATGGCGACCACGCTGAAATTGCCGGCCGCCAGCCGCTGGATGTGCTTGCTGAGCGAGAGCTCACCGGCATCCACCGACGGGTCGTCGACCCAGTCGAGCGCCCGTGCCGTGTCTCGCCGGAGCGTGAGGGCCAGGCGCTCCGCGGTCACATCGCCGCAGGCCAGCGGTGCGAGATAGTCGTCGTTCCTCATGGCCAGCGTCATCGACAATGGCATCCTATCTCCTCGTGGCGGGGAGAGGTCACACCCCCAGGGCCCGAGCGTTCGTGTCACCCGTCTTGCTGGACGATGCGCCAGCGACGAACATCAGGAAATCCTCGTGCTTGTTATACCCGCCCTCTGCGGAGCGGAGAAACCCATGGAAGCGTTCGGTGTCGGCCATCGGGATGGTCCTCCCTGTGGAACTAGAGAAGCCTTCCCGATGTTCGATGTACAGCTCCTGCCGAACAACGCGATGCGCGATGGCAGGACCGTGGTACGCATCGCCGAACATTACTCCTCGATCAACGATGGCTATCGAGCAATGATATCCTGAAGCGTTCTCCGTGGACGTGGGACCAAGCGTCCCATGCCGGTGCTGGGTTTCCGGAAGCCCTGGCGCATCACACGGTGGCGGTCGTGCCAGAAAACAGGCCTGTTTTGGTTCGGGAGTGTGCGTGAGATGTGGACGAGAACACTATGTCGCCACTGCCGCGCATGTATTCAAGTCTGTTGCCGTGGGTCGCGTTTACTTCATTACGAAAGCTGACACGCCCCTCAGGTTGATGTCCCCGCAAGAATTCGCGGGTAATCTTCACTCGGCGAAGGCCAATCCGCGCTTCCTCCCCCCAGTTGACGACGTCATCATATCCGGTGGCACCGATGACATCGCGCTTCTTCATCTGTCTCAGCCTGAGTTTACTTGCTTCTTCCTGCGAGGGTTCTGCGTTCGGAGGCTTAGTCAGCGCACTCGTAATGCGCAGGTCAACGGTTCAAATCCGGTCGCCGGCTCCAGGAAGAGCAACGCTTCTGAACGTGTGCTCAGCGCGACGTAGGATATTCGTCGTCGGCCGTCATGGCCCCGCCTCGACGGGCGATCGACGCGCGGGTGTCGTCGGGTTCGCGCCCACATCGCACGAAGTACTGCGTTCACCATTCCGCCGACGAGGTGGTCCTCATGGGTATCGGTGCGATGCGATTGTCACGCGCGACGCTGGCTTCCTTGCCGAACACCGTGGTACGGCCTCGTCATGATGTTGCGCAGCTGTGCACCGGCATCGTTCATCTTGGTCTTGGCGCCTTCCACCGTGCCCACCAGGCAGTCTACACAGCGTCCGTGTTGGCCGAAGATCCCCGCTGGGGCATTCTCGGGGTGAGCCCCCGCCACGCCGCCACACGCGACGCGCTGGCGCCGCAGGACTGGTTCTATACCGTCGCGACGCGGGACGAATCGGGCGAACGGCTTGAAGTGATTGGCGCACTCACCGGCGTGCTCGTCCTGCCCGAGGATCCGCGCGGGCTGATTGCGCGCATGGCCATGCCCGACGTGCGTGTCGTCACCGTCACGGTGACGGAGAGGGGTTACTGTCGTGCCGCGGCGAGCGGCGACCTCGACGAGACCGACGCCACGATTCGCCACGACCTCGCCACCCCGGGCGCACCGCGCAGCATGCCGGGGGTGTTAGTGGCGGCGCTCCGTGCCCGCCGTACGGACAGCGTTGCGCCTTTCACTCTGCTTTCCTGCGACAATCTCCCTGCCAACGGGGCGACCTTGCGCCGCGTCCTGCTCCAGTACGCAAGTCTCACAGACCGCGACCTGGCATGCTGGATCGAGGAGCACGTCGCGTTTCCCTCTTCCATGGTGGACCGGATCGTGCCCCCCACCACGTCGGCCGATCGCGCGCGGGTGACCGCTGCGCTCGGTGTCGAGGACGCGTGGCCGGTCATCACCGAGCCGTTCACGCAATGGGTCGTGGAAGACCGGTTCCCTGGGGGGCGTCCGGCCTGGGAAACGGCCGGCGCCACGATGGTCGCGGATGTGCGCCCCTGGGAAGAAATGAAGCTGCGCCTGCTGAACGGGAGTCACTCGAGCATCGCCTATCTTGGGCAACTGGCGGGTTGGCCAACGGTCGATGTGGCCATTCGAGACCCGGCGCTCGCCGGGCACATCCGAGCGTTGATGGCGGAGATCGCGCCCACGCTGTCGTTGCCTCCCGGTGTTGATCTCGCCGGGTATCGCGACACACTGATGCGCCGTTTTGCCAACCACGAGCTCCAGCACCTGACCGCGCGCATTGCCGAGGACGGCACGCAGAAGTTGCCACAGCGGCTGCTCGCGCCGGCGCGCGCGCTTCTTGCCGAGGGGCACCCTCCCGTGCATATCGCACTTGCCGTCGCCGCCTGGATCCGTTTCTGTCAGGGGCGGGCGGATGGCGGCAGCGCGCTGCCGCTCCATGACCCGCGCGCCGACCAGGTGCGCGCGCTGGCCGCGAGTTCTTCGGATCCCGAGATGCAGGTGCGCGCAACGCTCGGTCTTCCCGATCTTGGAGCGCTGGACCTCGGTGCGCGCGATGACTTCGTCGCGTTGGTTGCCGCTGCGGTGCGTCACTTGGCCGAGCGTGGAGTGCGGAACACGCTGCGGAGCTGGCCAGACCGGACCGGCACATGAGCATGAACGCTGAAGACAGGGATCCGACGGGAGTTGGTGATCGGACGCTGCAGCGCTCAGTGGCTGGCGCACACCAGCCGGTGAAGGGCGACTGCCGTGCACGGCATGGGTGACCAGGTCCCTCGAGTCAGCGGCGAAGTCCGCCTGCATCCCCGTGCAAGATGGCTTCCACGTCTGCGAGGGTGCCGTAGAATACGTCTCCCATGTACGTCTGCTTCAGCGCCGCGAGCGCGGTGCCGTACCGCAGACCCTCGCCGGTGCCGTGTTGGAGGTAGCCGTACAGGAAGCCCGCCGTAAACGCGTCCCCTCGCCCAATGCGATCGACAATCTCGGCGGAATAGGCGGGCTGCTGCGCAGCCCCCGATTCGTCCAGGGCGAAAGCTCCCGCGGCACCCAGCGTCAGCACGAGCGTCCGGCACCGGAAGCGCAGGCGGAGCGCCTGCGCGACGGCCGCCGGTTCGCCCCGTTCGCCAAAGACTGTGGCCGCGTCGCGATTGCTCACGATGACGACGTCGAGGCCCTGCACGAGCGGTTCGAGCACCTCCCGTGCGGCCGTCGGCGACCAGAGTTGTGCACGATAGTTCACATCGAAGGACATCATGTTGTGGCGTTGGCTGCCTTCGAGGATCACCCGTTTCACCAGTCGGTGCGCTTCCGGGCTCAAGGCGGGAGTGATCCCGGTCAGATGGATGACGCGCACGCCGTTCAGCACGTCCCAGTTGACACTATCTGGGTCGATCTTCGTAAATGCCGAATCATGCCGATAGTAGTGCACTTCGCCGGAGCGTGGTGACACCGCCGGTTGTACCAAATACACCCCGGCTCGGCCCTCCGCCGCCCACACCACCCCGTCGATGTCGACGCCGGTGCTCCGAATGACAGCTGCAATGCGGCGGCCAAGCGGGTTTCTGGGAAGCCGTGACACCCAAGCCGTCTTCACACCTAACGCGGCCAAATCCATGCAGACATTCGATTCAGCCCCGCCAACGGATACCGCATACGCAGGCGCAGACTCGAGCGTCTCTCCTTGGCCTGGCATGAGACGCACCATGGTTTCCCCAACACCCAGGACGGTCGCAGCCATGACCGGGGAGACCTCACATGGTATATGGGTGAGTCAGCGGGTCACAGCCCCGGCATCGAGATGCGCCGAGGAGCCGACAACACCCTGCGCTCTTCGGCGCCGCTGTCTTCCTTCTACGAGAATCCGGCTCCCGCACGGTGCGCGGCGGCAAGAGTCTACTTCACCTCAAAATCTATGTGTGCGCTTCCCTGTTCTGCGTTCGATCGGCAAATGACGGTCAATGTGCGGGCCCCTTCGCGATTATTCGAACGGCCGGACCAGATGATGACACCGTCGGACCCTGCTGCCGTATCTGGGAAGCCTCCCGGGGCCGCATTCGCCGCCGGGAAGAGGATCTGTGCCGAGCACACGGCGGCCGGGGCAGTCGTGACCTTGATGGTGTACGGGGAATTTCTGGGCACAGTCGAAGGTGTCATCTGGATTTGGACCGGTACATCCGCAAATGCCGGCATGACGATGCACCCGAGAAGCAGATACACTCCGATCAAAGCGTATCGCAAGTGACGCCTCCTTCACGTTGACGTGCGGCAGGGGAACTTGGTCCTCTGTTCGGCCACGGGTCCTGCGCACCCTCCATGGCATGAGCCCCCAAGTTGGCTCGCCCAGGACCCGAACCTAAGCGCTCGGTACGGGCTACCGACTGATATGAACACGTCAAGCGCCACCGCTTGGGGAGGGATACGGCAGCCTGAAGCCGAGCTGAACGTCCGAGCATTTTGCGTCGAATTCTTTGCAGAAATCGCTATGGAACTTACATAGATATTTATTCACCTGCATTTCCGTTTTGACGATGGAGCGGAAACTGCGGAAACTGTGGAGGTGCGTCGAACGTCTTGATCTGTGCAGGTTTGAGCGCGATGAGGACGTCCCGAGGGCCGCATCCTATGGGTGAAGCACAAACCAACCCTTTCAGCTCTCGCTCAACCCCAAGCTCCGGGTCGAGTTCCAGGACTCTCGGGTGACCTCAGACGGCGGGCTGCTTCTCGTCCGCGAACTGGACGAGTGGTTGGGCGTCAGCGACCTGATCGCGCAGCACATCACCGATCCGCGGGGCAAGAACACGCAATTCCCACTCACCGACCTGGTCCGGCAATCGGTCTACCGCCGCCTGGCGGCAGGCCGCAGATCGTGGCGGTCAACGAGGGCGGAAAGGAGGCCGAGGGGGACGTGTCTGAGAAAATCCGCTGCCAGCATGACTATGCCCGAGGTTGGGCGTTTCAGACGGGCCCGAACCGCTTTTCCTGGGGCCTTCGGCCACACGCGTCCACGAAGAGTCAGATGGACTGGAGTTGACCCGGTTTGGTGGACACCCTATCGTTAGGGGGTCAAGACCCCAGAGAGGAGTCCACCGTGGGGAAGACACGCCCACCGTATGCGAAGGAGTTTCGAGCGGAGGCAGTCCGGTTGGTGCGGGAGTCTGGC
>DATGJN010000008.1 GCA_035295165.1 bacterium | reverse complement strand
GGGGTACTTGACAACCGGGCTGGACGTGGCACTCCAGGGTACACTCCTGCTCGGCTCGGTCCTGGTCTGCGGAGGCGGCGACAGGGCTGGGCCGGGCCGGGGGTCTCAGGGCTGGGCCGGGCCGGCTGGTCCTGGGCTGGGTCGGCTCGGTTGGTGTTGGCGGGACATGCGGGACAGGCGGGACATCTGGCTCGGGAGGTCGGTTGGGCCGGGCGGGCGGTTCGGGGTCGGGCGCGGGCCGGGGCACCTAACCGGTGTCGGGGTCGGACGGGTTGGGCCGGGTGGGGTATGACCCATTACCCTTCCCCTGAGTCAACGCTAAAAGGACCCCCGGGAACGGGCCTAGGTCGAGGTCCTCATGGTATGCTATCCGGCGTAAACGCTTAGCTCGCCTCCGTGTTTCGGGAGTACGATTGGGGAAGAAAGTCCGTCTAAACACATCATTGGTGATTGGCAATGGACACCGGTGGTTTCCGAAGGTGGTTTGATACTCGAAAGCGTATTGCCAGCAGTCTTGTCGCGGCCGACAGAGATAACGCCCTCTTCGATGCGGAAATCTTGCTCTGTTGTGCCATGGGTGCAATTGCCGCCATCATGTGGCCCGGGGATCGCATTGATCGTCGTCGGTATGTTGAATTGTTGATAAGGTATGCTCGTGTTATTCCAAAACTCACGATGATTAGTGTTCCGGCCCTTGTGGATCAACTCGATCACGATCCTGGTTATTCTCACATCAGTGCGTCGCTACGGGAAAAGTTTTTCCCGAAGGAGTCATCGCGCATCGTGGACGCGTTTGAAATAGACAAAGAGGAGCCAGAACTCAGAGCCGCGGAGCCAGCGTTGTCGGCGTTTCAGATACGCAAGGCGTCGTATGCCGCGATTGTCTACACGGATTTGCGGAGTGGGTTAGTGCACGAGTTCGCTATCTCTGGATCACTTGCGGACTGGTCGATGCGTTTGCGAGACACGGTACCGCACTATATGAACTGGGTGACACCTCCTCATAAGAGGCTGTTTCTGCCTTATCAGTATGTCTTTGAGATCGCGGAATCGACGGCAAAGACTGTAGGTCGATTCTGGGATACGTGCTCGACATTCGCGCAGCCGCTTCCCGCCAAATGGTGGATTGAAGGATAAGGACCTCTTATGTGGCCAGACTTGATTTCATCGATTGCAGGTCTAGTCGGTACTATCCTCTTGGCTCTTGCTGTAGGACCGCCGCCAAGCGACGCCTCGACGTCATCCTCGTCTGGAAGCTCGACCGGGCCTTCCGATCTGTCGCGCACATGGCCTCGACGGTGGAACAGCTCCGACGCTGGGGCGTGGGGCTTCGGTCCTACTCGGAGCCTTGGCTGGACACGTCCGGCTCTTCGCCGGTGGCGGATCTCATGCTCAACATCCTGGCCAGCTTCGCGCAGTTCGAGAAGGCGCTGATCGCGGAGAGGGTCCGGGCGGGCATGGATCGGGCCAGGAAGCAGGGCAAGCGTCTGGGGCGTCCGCAGATCCTGAATGGCAGTCTCGATGCGCTCATCCCGGCCATCGAGGCAGGTACGCTCTCTCGCCGTCAGGCAGCGAAGCAGCTCGGCGTTCACGTCTCGACGGTCTCTCGCGCGTTGTTGCAAAAAGGGTGTGGAAACGACGGCCCGCAAAGCCTTGCGTAGCACGGAGTTCTTCAGGCGCTAGGGCATCGCGTAAGGAGTTCTTTTTGAGACACTACTGTCCACGCCGCTTCAGGGATTCTTCTTAGCGTCGGGGTTCCCCACGACCCACGCGGCTCTATCTCGACGTATTGCTAGTTGAACTTGACCTCGTATCCGAGCGCCGCCAACCAACGAACCAAGGCGCTCTGTCTTTTTGAAGCTGCCTGCAGGGCACCCCGAGCACGGTTACGAAACGCGGGAGCAGGCTGGCGGAGGAGGGGGTCGATGAGATTCCACGGCTACAGCCCGCGCAGAGTGCCCGACGCACGTTGGGAGCTATGGTTCCTCGGCGCCGGAGGCATCGCTCTTTTCAGCGCATACCTTAGCATCGCCTCGCAGCTTGAACTTCTCCCCGCGTGGCGAGCAAATCTCGCGTGGTGGCTCAGTCTGTTTGGCGGGGTGACGTTTTGTGCCGTTGCATATCGCATGGGCTACCGCGACGGCTACCGCCATGGTACGCGGCGCGCAGAGCATATCTCCAGTCTTAAGAATCGCGGGATGTGTCAGGTCGATATCGACGAACTGCTACGACGGCGATTGGCAGGCGATCAGGATTGGGAAATGGATGCTGACGGTAACTACTGGATGTACCCTGAAGAGAAAGAAGGGCCGCAATGAGTCGCTGGGTTTCGGCAGTAGGATTGTCCCTCACTCTCATAGGCGCGCTCATTCAGTTCAACCTGACTCCAACGAAGGCGCAGACAACAGTGGCCCTCCGTCTCTGGAACGAGCGCGTCGGGAAGATCGTAAACAAGGTCGTGCAGCGCCAACGCTTGCAGGCGGGTGGCGGGTTTGCACTTATCGCCGTGGGTTCAGCGTTGCAGATTGTCGCCTTGTGGCTACCACCATGAGTGAGAGGGTTGATAGGCTGACAGAAACACCGAGGACAAAACCCCAGAGCCACTCCTAGGAGGAAGCAACCAGTGGCAACGCCATCTCACAGTCAGTGTATGTTCTACCCAAAGGATATTACCGGCATGGGACTGCCCTCGGAGGTCGCCCAGTGGTTCACGGAGAGCGCGCCGCCTCCTCATGGGCGGATAAAGACGCCAACATGTAGCGGGGCAGTATACCATCTGCAAACGTTGATGGACGAACGCGCCAGGCACCCAGAGTGGCCAGGCGAGATCCACGGCTGGCTGCAAAGCAGAGGCGGTGTGTCAGAATCTCTCGTAGTTGTGTGGGAGGCGAGGGCTGGCTCAAAAGACGGGTGAGCGTTGTGGCATCGCCTGCGAAACGGTTTCGCCGGTGCAATTTCTCTGTTCGTTCGGCAGGAGCCCAACACCGAACACCGGGTAGCAAGAAGTATGTGCCCCTACTGCAACCAGCCCGACTGCGCGCACGTCGTCCTGCGCTACCGAGGCCAGGACGCGATTGCCCGGCTCTACATGTGGAGCGAGCTGGGCGTGAACACCACGCACGCGAGCCCTGGTCTCACACTGGCGACGGAGATTCTGAACGCCCTGAAGACCTATTGCTCGGTTCAGCGAGGCGTAGTCTATGGGTACGGAATGGGGACGAGAACACGCGCGACGCGAGGTGACGCATCTTTTGCGTGAGCGTGGCCTGGAGATTGACTCGGGAGAGTCCTAAAAAGGTGGGTATCATGGCCCAACAGGAGCGAGCGCCCTGCGCGACCTGGCCGCGAAGGGATACTTTGAGGAGCTAATGGGCACCGAGACGTGTCCATTCATGCCAGGAGCCCTTCCCGTCTCATGCTTTTTCGGAGACTTTCGTGCACCTGATGAAGAAGCCAAGAGTTGGCGACGTCAACGATCTCGTCCGCGACATGGTACACGTCCTTGGTGAACTTCGTCGTTTCCGGGCGCTCCGGTGCCCAGACGCCTGGGTGCACGTAGTTTCGAAATTGCCGAAGTTCATGTACAAAGCCCGCTAGTGTAGCCCTCATCCCCCAAGTAATCAGTTTCGGCGGGAACCACGCCAACTCGTCGGCGATATTGATTAATTCGTAGAGGGTGAAGTCTAGGGACTTGTGGCGCTTCCTTCGAAACTTCTTTCTCTGATAGATGGCTGTCTTTCTAACTTGGTCCGGGTACAGAAAACACATTGCGTGCAATAGAGCCTCCAACATCGACGCCTGCATGATGCACGCAGCAAGGTACGCTCGTTCCTTCGCGCACTTTCTCGCTTCGCGGCGGTAGAATAACGCCAGCAGAGTGAGGCGGTCTGAAATATTCACAGGGCTCAAGCCCTCCTGTCGGCGGTGCTTAGTGGCGCACGAACCTGGCGGGGCTCCTTGTCCGGTCGTAGAGTTTTGAGCGCTGAGTGACGGAGGCCGTCCGCCAGGCGTTCCCGGTACTCCACCTCAACCACCACCTTCGGCTTCACCCAGTGCGGTGGCAGATCCGTTCGCAGCTCTCCCCAGTGGTCTCCGAGTGTGGGAACGGGCGTGAATGGACAAGCCGCGGTCTCGGTCGCCTTCAGCTCTTCAAGGATGACCCTTGCGAGTATCTAGCGGGAGGCCGCTTCCGGCCAGACCCGAGTAGACGAGTGTGCCTTTGCGGTCGTACTGGCCGAGGATCAGCGTACTCAGGCGATTAGGCGCCGAAGAGAGGTAGCCGCCCACGACGAACTCCTCTCGTTTCCGAAATGGGATCTTGCGCCACTCCTTTGACCGCTTGCCGTGCACCGCCGTTGGTCATGCTAGTTCGCCGGTTCGAGCCGAAGGATCATCTGTGGAACTTGGCTGTTGGTCGTATTCATCACGGCGCAAGCGTCTGCGGCATTGCTGGTTGAAAATGCGAATTGAATGGTATGGGGGGCTCCGTCCCCCACCACGACACTTTGCATCGCGGACGGCAATGGATCGGAGGCCGCGGACGGGTTGTCATTGGTCTGGTACGCCAGGACTGATGGAGTATCCCACAGTTGGTACGCGCATGCCGCCGGTGCTGTGAGTTGTTCCCAGTTGAAGGCAATCGACACGGTGAGTTTCGCCCCGAGCGGCACGGTGATGGTTTGAGACATGGTGCCGACTTCGGTCCCGAACACATTGGCGGTGGAATAGGTTCCCGCCCCGGTCCCTTTCCCGAGCACAATCTGTGGGAGCGTGAGCGAGAGCGAGAGCGTAGACGGGCCGACCCCTGAAGGGTTTGTGATACTCGGTTGCGCGCCCGCGCTCGTCGTAGTCACGTTCACTTGCGAGACGAGATTGCCGGCAAGCTGGCTGTTGGGCAAACCCCCGTTGATGGTGAGCGAGCTCCCCGTCACGGTCGTGGTGCCGGCCAGGTTCGTGGTGCCGTTGAATGTATTGGTGCCAGTAAAGGTGTTGTTTCCGGCAAGGGTGATTGGCGCATTGGCGCCCGACCACGTGCCGTTCATAATCACCTGCGAGCCCGTGACGAAGTTGTGCGTAATCGCGTTCCCGCGCGGGTCCACATTCGAGAAGATGGTCGAGTACATGAACTGGTAGCCGTTGCTCGTTTGGACCCACGGGGGGGGATATACCTGGGCCAACGCCTGCGGGACGAGCGACGACACGAACCACGTGCCGACGAACGCGACCAGCGCGACGAGCCCGACGAACCGTCCGCGGAGTTTCATCTTCATTCCTCCCTATGCGGCCGTGGCGTGAGGGAGTGAGACCCCGCCACCCTTGTGCGCGCCGCCGTGCTTCTTCGCGTAGTTGTACCAAATGATCCCGGCGATAATAGCCGCTGCGATGAGCGCAAGAATCAAGTAAGGCCGGGTCGTCGTCACGTTTCCCAGGGCCCCGCCAGTTCCAGGGGCGCCGCCACCGCCGGCGCCGGCACTTGCGGGGGTTGGAATCGCCGCGGGGGCCGTGAGAGGTGTAAACGCGAATGGGTTCGACGTGCCAAGGTTGAACGGCAAAGTTTGATCGCTCGCCGGTGCGCCGCCGCCACCACTGCCGAATAGTAACCGCTCGGCGGTGAGGAGGAACCCCCCACCTCCACCTTCGCCCTGGGCGCCGGTCCCGTATCCCGTCGTGCCATACCCTCCTGAAACGCTGAGGTCGGGGCTGAGGCCGTAGGCTTGATTGGAATTGGCTGCGGCCGCGCGAACGCCGTAGCCGAATACCTGGCCGAACCCGGGGATCAGGCCGCCGAGGATGCTGCTTACGACATCGTAGACTCCGCGGGCTGCGCCGGCGAAGAATTGCCCGACCGCGCTGTTTGCCGCGAACGTTGTTCCCTGGATCGTCCCGCTTGCGCCGATTCCGGGGTTCCCGAGTCCGACACCGGCAACGTTGGAGCCGGTCGGGCCTGGGCCGATATTCGCAGAGGCCGGTGGGCCAGCCGCGACGAGATCAGGGCTCCCGAATGCCGGCTCGTTACTGCCGTTCGAACCGTTGCCGGCCTGAGAGGCTTCGAGGCTCCCCGTGCCACCTGAAAACTCGACATTTCCCCCAGGGCCCGTCTGTTGTTCCCGAGACGCACTTCCGCCAATTTCTCCGAACGCACCGTTGCCGCTATTCTCGGCACCCGCTCCGCTACTACCCCCGCCCCCGCCACCGGGTTGTTCGCCGCCACCGCTTGAGCCGGTGTCCGCGAAGAACACCCAGGGTTGCCAGGACGGGCCAAGGTCATTCCCGTTGAACAGTCGTTCTGCGTTCGTGGGTCGTCGCATGGGTCGCTCCTCAGTCTGGAGTGAACGGCTCCCGAGCTCGCATGGTGAGCCGGCGCCGATATCGCATCGCGTCTTTGACGAACTGCACGAGCGCCCGCATTTCGAACGCCTCTTGGGCCGGGGTCTGGATCAGGAAGGCGAGCATATCCCCAGCGAGGCGTAGGGACGCACACAGCACGATCAAGCAGGCTTTATGTGTCGAGACATTACGGAGCCGGGCGCGCGTGACGGCCACCATGAGTGCATAGGTCGTAGTGGCCTCGGCTTGGTCTTCTGCGAGCGTCCGCGGGGTCGTGGCCGGGATGATCGCGGTGAATGGGTCGAGTGAGGCCGGTCCGTGTGGCGTGGCGGCCGGAAGTCTCACCGGAGTGCCCCCGCCGCGTCAATCACACACTGCGCCATCGCGCGGAAATCCTCGTGCGCCTCGGGCTCCTCCGGGTAGGGGTGTGCGGCCGTCCACGCGAGGAAGTCGTGCATGGCATCTACCACGTCCTCGACAAACGCCCGGGTCGGGCGGGTCCGGCCTGAGAGCACGTTCTTGAGCCGCGAGACCGAGAGAACGTAGTCGTCCCCGAACTCCTCGATGCTGTAGCCGAGGCGCTGCCGGAACTCGTTGAGCGCGGCCACGAACGCCTGCTCCAATCCCGTGCGCGCGTTCATCGTTGCGACGGCCATCGTCCGGATCACCTCGCACGAATCGTTGTTCTTGGCGCGGAACCTATCACGGTTCAGCCGGTTTGTCTACGGCGCCGCTGCTCTACCATCGCGTACCGCTGTTGCCGCCACGCGAGCTGCCAGGCTCGTTGCCGTGGTGTGCGGGGCACCAACTGAAACGACGTCAACGGGTCTCGAACGTCATGGGCCGCTTTGGCGCACCGGACGCTACAGTACGGGTCCGCGTCCTGAACGGCGAGCAGCCGGCGCGGGCCCCCACACTGAACACAGGGAGTCTCAGTCATTACCGGCCTCCCGGACAACCGACACGGCGTGCTTCATCACCAGCACCTCGCGCGGCCGGTCGAGGCTATCGCGAAGGACTAGCTCGTACCGCGAGACTTTGGCGAGAAGCCCCCGCATGGTTGAGCCGTTCGTGAGCGTAACGTCGAGCCGCCGGCCGATCCTAGTTCGGAGCCACCCGAGATCGTCCTCGGGACGTTGGGGCCGGGCCGGAAGGTGCGGTCGAGTTGGAGCCGACGCAGTCGGAGCGGGACCCGCAGTTGCCGGCTTTGCGGGCGGCTTCGGCGCGGTCGAGGTCCCGGACTGACCGAACACCGCACGCTCGGCCTCCTTCGTGCTGTCTGGCGCGTGCCAGGTCCGAATATCTCCCATGTATCCTCACCGTCCCCTGTTCGTCTCTGTGATCGGTGCGTTTCGTCGAGAATCCGGGTGTCGTCGAAGCGCCCGGCGTGCCGCTTCGTGCGTGATCGCTTGCGCCGCTTGTCCTGGGTCATGTCGTTCTGAGCGATCCTCAACCGTTCGAGGACTGTCGTATATTGCTTGTATTCATCCGCCCGCCTCACCGTGTAGCCCAACGGCCTTGGCGTCCCGCATCGCGACCCACGCGACGTACGCCTGCCAGAGACGCTGCCGGGTCTCCGGGAACACCCGCTGCGTTTGCCCATTGATGATCTTGTAGACGCAATTCCGGCTGAACTTGGTGTGTGCGCAAAGGAACGACACCGAAACGGTTTGGAGGCTCGCACGGAGAAGCGCCAGGTTCTCGTTCGTGCGGGTCGCGGCCGCGTCCAGGTGTAGAAGTGTACGGAAGAGGCGCTGCCGTGTAGCCGGGTCGAGTGTGGCGAAGGTCCCATCGCGGAACCGCTCGATAGTGAACCGCGCCACCTGCGCCCCGTGTGCAATCGCGGTCACAGGATGCCGTTGGCACCACGCCCGCAGGACGTCCACCTCGGGCACGTCGGGTTCGTAGACCGTACGCGTCCGATCCGCAAACCCGCTCCGAGCGTCCTCGATCCGGCGGTTCTGTTTGCCGAGTGGGATGGTCACCCCGTACACCGGGTGGGGCACGAGCCGAACGTCTTGCCGGCACACCTCGCCCCGCGTGTGCATATGCCCGGGCTGGCCGTCGGGACCGAGATAGCGCGGGTCACCGAGCGCAAAGTGCGCCCGCGCGATGTCGAGATACGTCCGCGGCTGCGGCCGACCGTCCGGGAACTCTGGATCATCCCACGCGAGGTCCTGGCGTTTCCAGGTTCGGAGGTTGCGCCAAGGGAGCCGCGTCCACCGAGTGGGTTGCGGGTCGAACGGCGCCAACACGCGGATGGGGTGCGCGAGTGGGCATTGCGCGCGGAACCGGCAGACCGCGTCCAGATCCGGGCACCCGCGCCGCTCGGCCTTGTCCCGCCGGCACCATCCGTCCGGGTAGGCATCACCACCGGTCAGAGGGTCCTCGACCGGGACGGCGAGCCCGAACCCGAACGGTCTCGGCAGGCCACGCCCGGGACGGGTCCCGGTCGCGCCCACGGTCAGCAGCATCGTCGGGCGCGTGAAGGATACTCGGGCGACGGCCGGGACGTCGGCGTTCGGCATCCGCTGCAACGCCTTCCGGTCGCCTCGCGCCTGGCGGAACGCCGCTTCCCACACAGCGGCAATCTGCGAGTCGTTCCCGTGCCCGGTCGGGGGCACGAGGTGCCCGAGTGAATGGGCACTGGCCCGCCGAATCAGCACGCGGCCATCGTCCGCGAGATTGGCGAACACGAACCGTTTCGGACCGGGCACGAGCGCGTAGAGCGCCCGGTCCCGTGTCGCCTCCGGGTGCGGGACGTTCTCCGGCTCGACCTTCCAGAAGGGTCCCCCGCAGGGTGCAAGCGTGTCGAACCGGGCGCGGAGGGCATCCACGTCCGCATAGGACAGCGCCCGCACCGCGGCGGCGCCATCGGGAAGCTGGTGCGCGCCACCCGGGCAGGGAATGAGCCCACCGGTCTCGGTCGCGACGACAGCGAACGAGTCCGTGTCGGACGTTGCCCACGTCCCGCCCAACGCGCGGATCGCGGCCTCCATCAGCGCCATGACGAGACGGCACGCTGCCGGCGGGAATGGGGCCACGAACGGGTTCAGATACGGCCCGGGGCGCTCGCCGTGCAGGGATCTGGCGCGCATCGGCAACCCCCCACTCCACACTTGGACGGGCTCGCCAGTGGTGCCGTAGTCGCCGACTTCAGCATAGACCCCGTACCCGAGTGGTTCGGCCGTTGCCTTGAGAGCGCGATACAGCACGGTGAGCCGGCTCGCCCCGGCCACGTCCCCGGCATTCCGCGCGGCGGCCAATCGTTCTCCAATGACGCGTCGGACGTCCAGCAGCATCCGGAGCGGGTCGGCCATCGGGTCGAAGGTGAACCCCCACGCCGAGAGCGAACGGAGCCCGGCCTGCCGACCGCGGGGCACGACCCGCCACGCACGACGAATCCGGGGCACCCGTCCCGTCCGCACCCAGCTCGCGAGCACGTCGGGAAGCGCCCACCAGAGTGCCGTACCCGGGGCCGCGTGCACCCGGTTCATCTCCAGCACCCATGCCGATGACCGAGAGGGGCGCGTCTGGATAGGGAGCACGTCATCAGCCGGCTCGACTTCGCACACAACGAGCAACCGTGCCCACGTTTCGGGGCGCAAGAGATCCTCCGCGTGCAGGGAACCGAGCCACGCCTGTATGGCCGGGGTGTCGTCCACCACGTCGAGGCGGTCGGCCGCGATCACGTCCCACAGGTGGAGCAACACCGCCATCGTCAGGTACGTTGAACTAATGTCGAGGAGCCGCACCGGCACAATGGTGCGTTGAATATGCGCCTCGGTCCATCCGCCGTGGAGCGTGCTCATAAAGAGGCCGAGCAGGTCGCGCGGAACATCGGGCTGATGCTGAAGCAGCACCCGTACGTTCCACCTTTTCAGGAGGCCTTTCGCGGTCCCGGCCGCGGACTGCATCCGGTGCGCGAGGATCGCATCCGGCGACAGGTCGGGCGTATCGATAGCGCCTGCCCGCGGGGGCAACGCCGGAGACGGAATCGGCGTGAATGGAAGCCGGTTCCATTCCTCGCGGAGCGCGAGAAAGAGCCGCCACGTCGCGTCCACGTCCTCGCGCAGATAGTCGAGGAGATTCTCGGAGATGCGTCCATACCGGACCTCACGCTTCTGGTATGGCGTCCCAGCCCACTCGCAGGCGTGTTCGAGGCTGAGTTTCTTCCCCCACAACATGTACGCCCAGCGCCGGAGGTCGAGGAAGCGGCCGGCAAACGCGCGCCGCCCCTTGCCCTCGTACCGAGCGACTCCACGGAAACTGCTCCACTGAATGAACTGCTTGGGGTCATCGCCGGCGAGGACATGGATACCCGGCCGCCAGGGGTCCTTCGTCAACCGGAGGAGGAACCCGTGCCGGTACCGCTTGCGCCCGCGCGCCCACCCCTTCGGCCCGGGCACGATCAAGGCGCCGAGATCGAACCCGAGGTTGAACCCGACGATCAGGCTCCCGAGACCGTAGCCTTCCTGGATCAGCAGGTGCGCGAACTCCGTGCGGGTGAGGGCGTGAATGCGGTGGCCTTTCGCGTATGAGCGAACGAGGCGGGCCACATCCTTCCGAAGTCCATCCCCGAGCACGATCCCCTCCTGGCCCCGCTCATAGGCCGTCCCGGTCCACTTCGCGACCACGTAGCCGCCGACGAGCAGCGCCTGCCCAACCCCGTGCGTTTCCGTGTCCACGATGACGACACGCTCGCCGTAGCGCAGCGACCGCCACCCGGTACGCGGCCGCCAGTCCTGGGCTGCCCCCTTCGGGTCGGTGGGCTCCACGAACGCGCGCACGCCGGGCGTCGCGTCTCTCATCGGGTCCCCTCCTCGTCGTCCACCGCGAGCAACAGGGTAGCGACCTCCTCGACACGCACCAGTGCCATCCCGGCCCCCTCGGTAACCGTGCGGAGCCAGTCCGCGACGCCCAAGAGCACCGCCACCGCACGTTCGCGGTCTGTCGTAGGCGCGCGAACTTCAGCCGGTAGGTCGTACCAACGGTCACTCGCCACAGCATGACAGGACCGGCAGAGGGGAACGACCCACTCCGGATCGACCACACGGCCGCGTGGATGATGGCGTTCGATAATCCGGCGTTGGACCCACACCGGCAGGCTCCGAAATGGGACGCCGGTGAGCGCCTCGACCGACGCGCAGCCGCAGCCGAGACAGACTGGGACCGGCTCGTCCAGGCGTTGCGCCTTACGGCCGTGGCGAAGCAGGCGATCGCGCTCGACGTCACGCATAGAAGTCATCGAACCCGAGACGTCCTCGGCCGCCACGCTGCCGGAGCATATCGACATCCCTGTTAAATTTACGGCGAACGCCCTTGGCGTCCACGAACGTCTTATACTTGAGATCCCGAAGGGGACGTGCATTCCCCTCGTCGCGAAACGCCTTGACCGCGTTCCAGTACCGGCCGACCTTCGACTTCTCAGGGCCGCGTACAGGCACGCGCTCAATCATGCCGCGTTCGTTCAACCAGGGAAGCTCACGAACGAGCGTATCGACCTTGCGGACTCGAACCCTACCGCCCGTTGTCTTATAAACGGTCGCGCCGGCGTACTTCCGAAACGATGTACTCGACGTATGCTCCGCACGAATCGCCGAGGTGGATGACTCGCCGTGGCGAACGCGGCTGACCGCGCGCGCTACCCGCTGGGATGTTTCTTGCTGGCGTGGAGTCAGAGCGCCGTAGCGCCGTCGCCGGGCCATTACCGCGCCTCCTCGGCGAGTGCCTGGAGCGCGGCCACCGCGGACGTGACGTCTTCAGTGGACGCTCGGGTTGCGAACGTCGTCCAAGCGGGTTGACCGGCAGGCACGGTCCGACCGGCCGCAAACGGTAGCTGCGGGAACTGAAGCTCGCGGGCCAGGTCGAGCAGGTACGTACGGCGGCCGTCTCCATCACCGGCGAGGCGATCTATCGCAAAGGGCAACAGGCCGTGATCGGTGGGTGTAGCGCCCGAGGCCGCTCCTGATTCAGGCGAGGTAACCACCTGCGGTTCCGCAGCATCGTCGGAAACCTGTTGGGCTTCATCGAGCACGACGCGCCACGTCCCTGCATTCGCATGGCCGTCAAACCCGCCGCGCTCCACACGAATGCAATCCACACCATGCCGGACATCGACTTTCCATCGGAGGAGATTGCCGAGACGATGGGAGAGCTTGCCCTTGTGGTCGAGGAACTCGGCGAGCCGGCTGGGGACAGCCTCGCGGAGCACCCCTCCACCGGCAATTTCCTGTGCGACGTCGGCGATTCGGACAGGACGATCCTTGAACACACCCTCCCACGCGCGAAGGAACTGCTCGAACTCCACGGTCCCTTCATCCAACGTCGCGCGCATGGTGGCAAGATTGCCGAGCAGGCCGTGAATGCCGGCGTGCTCCAGGATGCCACCCACGATCCGGCGCCACTCGCGGAACCCGGCGAGCGCGGGAATCTGCGGGTCGGGGCACCCGGCCGCCCACCACGCCCTCGCCGACACTAGCACCGCCCACAAAAGATCGCCGCGGTGTTCCCGTGCCCAGGCGTCGAAGTCCGGGTGCCGGAACGTGTCCCGGAGATAGGGCTGCGCGAGCCGGGTATCGAGCCGGCACCAGACTGCGCGCCTGCCAAGATCACCGCCAAGCGCTAGGTTATTCCCGCACACATTGATTGTCGTCCGGTTCAGAAAGAAGCCCGTTGTGTTGGTCCCGAGCAGCCGGTCGCGCCACCGCTCGACGGTAACGGCCATCGCCAACACCGGCGATTCCAGCCGGCGCCGTACGTCATCGAGCACGATCAACGCGTGCCCCTCGCGAAGCAGGGCCGTGTACGCCTTGCGCCACTCTGCATCGTCCTCGGGCTCGGGCATCGTCCCGGCATACCCGCCGGTCGCGACGGTGGAAATGAGACCAGCGAGCGCGGACTTGCCGGTTCCCATCACGGGGGCATCGAACGCGAACAGCGGGGTCCGCCCCGGAATCGACGGGCGCAAAACGGCCGTCACGAGACCCGCTATTGCGGTCGCACGGGACGCCTCGTCGGCGAAGCAGAAATCGGCGTACGCGTCGTCGAGGATCGCTACGCCTCGGGCTATGTCGTCCGCAGTCGGGTGCTCAGGTACGGCCGGGACGGACAACCCGTCAGGGGGCGCGTAGAAGAATCCGGTCGCCTCGTCGTACCCGGGTTCGGTGAGGATGGAGCCGTCCGGCCGAATGATCGGTGTCTCGATCACGCCGGCAAGCTCGGGGAATGGCCAGTCACCGACGACGAGCACCGAATGTGCGATCACGAGCGGAGGCGGTCCCTGCCGAATCTGACCGTTCGGCTGCGGGAACGTCCAGGGCGCGGCCTGCGCGAGCAGCCAGACCATTAAGGATGGCGTGACGAGCTCCGTGATCGCGCGGCCGGTCCGATCATGCCGGAGCCGTACTACCGCCCCACTCTGGACGTACAGCCCGAGTCGCTCCTGCGCGTCGTCGAGTGCCGCCAGCGCCTCCGCGACAATGGGCGGAATCTGGCGGTTCGCGGCGACGATGCCGGGCCGCTTCGAGGGCACGCGACCGGGCCGCTTTGAGGACACGTTCGGCTCCGGCGATGAGCCGTTCAGAAAAAGCACCTGAGAGGGAGAGACAGGGACGTCCCGGGCCGCAGTCATAATCCGGCTTTCCGTCGCGCCCGCGATGTCATCCGGCGCCGCAGCATGGCAAGAAAGTAGATTCGCACGGGAGACGCGCCAAAGAGAGGGCCACGCCGGGAGAACCTAAGAACGTCAGCAATCGGAAGAACGGGGCGGAACCGACGAGCGGAAGTCTGAGGTGGTAGAGGATTTAGGGTGTCATCGTCAAGAGGGGGTGGCGCCACGCCGGCGTGGAAGCCCGACATCCTGGACCGAACACGAATCGGCGAGCACTCACGCGCGAGCCTGATGACAAGCCGTGCGACACCTGGTTGGGGAATCCAAAGCTCCCATTCCTCAACATGTCGCGGGGCCGCAAACGGAATCGGTTCACCGGTTTCGGGGTCACGTCGCACAAAGCACCCGTAATCATTAAGGCTCCAGCCATCGGGTACACCCGGAGGCACGTCAACCCAGGTGCCATCCTCCGAGAGGACCTGGACGATGCAACCGCCTTCAGGGGACCCCGGATCTGGTTCCGGGAGGGCTTGACCACCAAATGCACCGATACTAGTATGAATAGTGAGCACGTCGCGTTCCTCTCGTCCTGGGGTGCGGGCAACACCCCGGTAGATGTTAGAACCAGGGACAGATCGTTTCGACCGGGCGTCTCTAGCGCCCGGTCTTGCGCTTCCTACCGACCTTTCGTTATCTTTGTATGTCTTTCTGATAGCGGCTTACGTGTTCGCGCTGCCGTCGAGACCACCGGTGCCCCTGTGTCTGTGTCACGCATATCCTTGACCTGCCTCTGGATTTTACGGAGAGTCTCTTCAATGTTCGCCTGAACCTGAGCGCACACTTCCGGATCTGAGAGCCACGCAGTATTGAACTTAACTCGGGTCGCTGCCGGTAAGAAAGCCTGAAGAATACGCGCAACCGTTCGGGACCGAGGCTGCTTGTCGTCTACCGACTTCTCGCGGACGGCTAAGCCGACTTCATATGGTAGCCCGTAAGCCTCAACATAAATCCGCGACGCCATCTCCTCGCCACCCCTTGGTAATGCTCCATCTGCAATTATAAAGACGCGAATACGACAAGTCAAGGCCTGCGCCTTAGAAATCTAGACCCATTGAAACGAGGGGGCGCCCACGGCCACCATGTCGAAATATCCAACCAAAGAGAAAGTGCCCCGGCGGCGCTTGCGGCACCCCGGGGCGTGACACCGAGCCATCACCACCTTTGGAGGGGAGCGACCGCTCGATGCGGGACCACTCTAGCATAGTTCCACCTGCCCGAGCAATTCGGAATGGCGTGCTCGTCCTCTCCGGATACGGTCTCAAGTGCTTTGTCGAACACGGCCACCTCATCTGTTCGGACGGATACTGCGACGTGCGCCGCCGCGTGCGGCTGCACAAAGCCACAAGCAAGCTTCGCCGGCTAATCATCCTGGGACACTCCGGTTTCATCAGCCTTGAAAGTGTCCTCTGGCTGCACGACGCCGGCGTCTCCATCGTCCAGATTGGCGACCACGGCGAGGTACTGCTAGCCACAGGACCACGCGGGGCCGATGATGCCCGGCTCCGTCGCGAGCAGGCACGAGCCTCGACAGCCGAGGTCGGAATCCGCATCACACGGGAAATCCTTAAGGCAAAGCTGCTCGGGCAAGCCATCGTGCTCGATACGATGGAACGGGCATCGGCCGCTCGGGCGATTCGGAGTGCAGCTACGTCGTTGGACCGAGCCGGCACACTCAACCGTTTACGCGTGATCGAAGCGGAAGCCGCCGCGGTGTACTTCGATCAGTTTGTAGACATGCCCGTCTCGTTCGCCCGCCGGGACGAACGCCTCGTACCTGAGCATTGGAAGACAGCAGGACCCCGTACGTCGCCGCTCACCGGATCACCCCGCCTCGCCGCAACACCAGCCCAGGCGCTCGCCAATTATCTCTATGCGGTGGGGGAGAGTGAGGCTCGAATCGCATGCGAAGGCGTCGGGTGTGATGTCGGCATTGGCATTCTTCACGTCGATCAGCCGGCAAGGGACTCGATGGCGCTCGACCTACTTGAGGTATGCCGCCCAAAGATAGACGCCTTTGCCCTCTCGTTGCTCCGCGAGCGCGTGTTCAGCCGCGACGACTTCGAGGAGACCCGCCGCGGCGTATGCCGGGTCTGCCCACCACTCACCCGGTACCTCGCCGAGACCGGCCCGCTGTGGGCGCGCGAGCTCGGACTCTGGGCCGAACGGGTCGCGCGGCTCCTTATGGAACATACTGGGCCCCGCGAGCGATCACGACGGCTACCAACACCGTTGACCCAGGCGAACCGCAGCGCCGGGCGGGCCGCCGTACGTCGTCAGCTTCCCCGGTCGGTTCCACCCGCAACCGCACCCATGCCACACGCGTGCCGTTTGTGCGGCGTCCTTTTGGAAGGGCAGCCGGACCGCCGACTGGAGTTGACCCGGTTTGGTGGACACCCTATCGTTAGGGGGTCAAGACCCCAGAGAGGAGTCCACCGTGGGGAAGACACGCCCACCGTATGCGAAGGAGTTTCGAGCGGAGGCAGTCCGGTTGGTGCGGGAGTCTGGC